>DSBP01000091.1 GCA_011049465.1 bacterium
GGACAGCGGCTCTGCCACAATGGCTGTAAGGGCGGCAACGCACGACGAGCGGCTTAAGGCATTGTCCGGCAGGGAATGGTCAATAAGAGGGGGAAGGGGAAAGATGACATCGCTGGGCGGAATAACACATGTTTATCAGGACGCGTCAACTGCCATGGACGGAGCTGCCTTTGATATTGACGCGGGCCTGCTCTTCAGGAAAAAACAGCATTATTTCAACCTCAATCCGTTTGCCGGGTATTATGAAAGGCGCTCAACTTTAAGCGGGGGGATACCGTCCGGCAACCACGGTATGATAGGAAACTCCATATACTCATCCGGAGAGACAGGCGTGCCAAACGATTACTTTGTAAATTCAATAAGGCCTCTTTTTCAAAACTCCTTTATGCATGACAGCAGCGCGGGCCTTGACTCCAAAAATTCAGGGACAATGTACGGAGGCATGTATATCGCCGGGTTTAAGCCCGTTCCATTGTTTGGTATTGCGGGCGCGTTCGGGTACGAACACATACCATACTCCGAGACAGCCGGGCCTGTAAACGGGTTCATAACTTTCAGCAAGCTTGAATGGAGGGTCGGCGCAGGGATTTATTTTCCTTTTCTCTTTTCAAAAACAGACGGGTTGAGCCTTACCTCTGCATTTGGCACTTACAGCCCCAGGTCCGACTACCGCGACATAGGCAACAACCTCTTTTTTAACCTTCCTTATTCAATGTCGCATGGGTACAGGGCCGAAATTTCAAGAACTGAGGATGATTTTGATTTGTTTTACCTTCCGCCGGGAGGGCCTTATATTAAAAAAGAGTTTAAGGATTCCTTTGAGGCAACAGGTTATACCGTAAAGACCAATCTCCACTATATGCTCGGCAATTCAATGCATGAATTTTTCATATTTGTTGAGTCGCCTGTTGATATAAAATATTTTACGCAGACACAGCTTATTATTAAAGACGGGCTTACCGGTTTTACCGTTCTTGATGAAATATCATCGCCAAGGGAAGAAGCGGGATATGCTCATATTTTCAGGGTCAAAACAGGCATAAGAAACGATTTTAAGTACGCTGCCGCGGGTTTTAAATACGAGATTGACAACGAGACATACCGTTTTAAAAGCGCTCTGCCCCCGCAGTTTCTTCCCATGATAAGCGAGCAGGTGCTTCCTGATTTTCACATGGCCTCAAGGTCAATGCAGTCGCACAGGCTGACGGGCGGGTTAAACATAAAACCGATTGACCATGTCTCTTTTCCGGTTGAATACGAACACACGATTATAAAAACAGAAGGTGAATTTATAACGCTCTTTACAGAGCGCAGGGCAGTGAGGGGAGGCCTTGAAATCAAGCCGATTCCGTTTTTCGCTTTAAGGGGAGGGCTCTCGTATGAATTCGCGTCAAATGCATATTTTTCCGAGGCCTATACGGTTTATAACCCCGGCACAAGGGAAAACCCGTTTGTCAACCTGCTTGGCTATCACTTTGGAGCCGGCTTTGACCTGCCGCTGTTTGAGTTAAACGCGGGCGGAGCGGTTAAAAATATCTATTCAACCCCGCTTAAAGCCGGATATGAAAGCGACAGCGCCTATTATCTCTTTGGGTTTGTTGATTTAAGTTTTTACATGTAATCCTCGAGTACTGCAATTTAAATTTGGAATTTTCAATTTGCAAGTTAGTACAAATCCGGAAAACCCGCTTTGGGCGATTCGTCCTTCGGTAAACTCAGGACAAGTGAATCGCCCCTACGAAAACAATACATCGATATTTAAGTTTTTTGTTTTTTGCAGGCTGCTAAACAACCCTTGCCCCAAAACACACTGACGCAGGACGGGGTAGGCAGTGGAAAATTTCGTCGAGAACTCAGGGCGCGTCTGTGCTGTGCGTTATTCAACGCCATCCCAAACATCTGTGCCCGGCATAAGAGTTGCTGCCCTAAAATCTGCGCAAGCCTAATCGCGGCCATTCACGAGTCTGCATCTGACCGGGCTCACCGCCGATGTAAATCGGCGAAATTTCTCCGCTGCCTGCTCCGGCCCACCTCAGGTAGAACAATTTACAATTTGGAATTTTTAATTTGCAAGTTAGTACAGCCCCCAAAACACACACCGCTTAGACGGGGATTCCTTCGGCTTCGCCATTCGACAAACTCATGACCCTGAGTGAAATCGAAGGGCTAAGGACTTTAGAACCCCGTTTCTACGAATAATTTCGCTGTTTTTACTCAACGGTCACTGATTTGGCGAGGTTTCTCGGCTTGTCGACATCTATTCCCTTTTTCACGCCGATATAATACGCCAGGAGGTGAAGCGGGACAGCGGCCAACAGCGGGTAAAAATCCTCATCAATGTCAGGGATATATATAACGTCATCAGCGTAATTTTTCATTGTCTTGTTTGAGCGGTTTGTGACCGCTATGATTATTCCGTCACGCGCGCGTATCTCTTCTATATTATTAATAATCTTTTCATAGAGCGCGTTTACGGGCGCTATGAACACATTCGGAACCTTGTCGTCAACAAGGGCGATGGGGCCGTGCTTCATCTCTCCCGCCGGATAACCCTCGGCGTGTATGTAGGATATCTCCTTGAGCTTAAGCGCGCCCTCAAGCGCTATCGGGTAATTAATATTCCTGCCGTAATAGAGAAAATCGCGGTGGCGCGAATACTTTGCTCCGATTTTCTCTATCTTTTTCCTCTCTTTTATTATTTCCTTTATGTAGCCGGGTATTTTCCTGAGGGACTTAAGCGCTGACCTTATTTTTTTCCGGCTCATCCTTCCTTTCAGGGAAGCGATGTGGAACGAAAGCAGGTAAAGCACAGCGAGCTGGCTTATGAATGTCTTTGTGGCGGCAACGCCGATTTCCGGCCCGGCGTGCGTGTATATCACGGAATCAAGCTCCCTGCTCAGAGTGGAACCCACCACATTTACAACAGCGATGGAATATCCGGCCCGCTTTTTTATATTGTTAAAAGCCGCTATTGTGTCTATTGTCTCGCCTGATTGCGAAATTATGATTATTAACGTATCCTTTGTGACGGCGGGCGCTGCATAGCGTATCTCCGAGCCTATATCAACAGAGACATTGAGCCCCGAATATTTTTCCATAAGGTACTTTGTCGTGTATGCCGCGTGATAGGATGTGCCGCAGGCAATTATGCGGACATTTTTCATTTTGCGGAGCCTGGCGTCATTTACCGTCTCAAAGAGTATTTTTGCCCTGTCGCTGTCAAACCTTCCTATTATCGTATCCTCAAAGGCCTGCGGCTCCTCTCCTATTTCCTTTAGCATATAATGGGGGTAGCCGTTTTTTTCAGCCTGGCTGTCGTTCCATTTGATGTGGGTGATTTTTCTGGAAACCTTTTTGCCGTTGTTAAGTACTGTGTATCCCTGTTTCGTTATAACCGCCATGTCATCATCCTCAAGAAAGACCGCTTTTTTCGTGTATTTCAGGAACGAAGGCACGTCAGAGGCGATAAAGTTTTCGTTTTTTCCTATGCCGAGGACAAGCGGAGAGCCTTTTCTCGCGGCCACAATCTTGTCAGGCTCGCCGGCGTGCAGTATGACCATTGCGTACATGCCCCGAATTTTTTTGAGCGCCGCCTGAACCGCTTTTTCAACGCCTTTCCCTATGTTTTCCTCTATGAGATGCGCGAATATCTCGCTGTCTGTTTCTGAGGTGAATTTATGCCCGCGCTTTAAAAGCATCTGCTTGATTTCATAGTAATTCTCAATAATGCCGTTGTGTATTATTGTGATTTTTCCGGTGCAGTCAGTGTGAGGATGGGCGTTTTCATCAGACGGCTTGCCGTGTGTTGCCCAGCGCGTGTGCCCTATTGCCGTGGTTCCGTGAAGCCTGATATTTTTAAGCGCGGAAACCAGGTTTTCAAGCCTGCCCTTGGCGCGGTAACGCAGCAGCTTTGAGCCCTCCACAAGCGATATGCCCGAGGAATCATAACCGCGATACTCAAGTTTTTTAAGCCCGTATATGACCCGTTCCGCAGCGTTTTCTCTGCCTATGTATCCTATTATGCCGCACATTTTATAACCGCCTTTTTAAATTTTGTTTAAATGATTATACAACACATCCGACAGCCGCGCAAATTGTAAAATTGAGACATCCTCGGGCCGCGCCCTCTCATCAATCCCGGTGCTGCCCAGTAAACCCGCCGCTTCCTCTCCGGTGAGTTTAAAGAGCCTGCGCAGGCCGTTTGCAAGGGTTTTTCTGCGCTGGTTAAACCCGCCGCGCACAAGCGTGAAAAATAGGGATTCGCTTTTTACTTCAACAGGCTCATCTTTTTCAAAACGCATTATGACAAAAGCCGAATCAACATCGGGAACAGGAAAAAAGGCTCTCCTCGGTATTTTCAGGGCAAGCTCCGTGTCAGCGTGGTATTGGCAGAATATCGAAAGCGAGGAATAGGTTTTTGAACCCTCTTTTGCGGCCATTCGTTCCCCGACCTCTTTTTGAACAGTCAGATAAATCGCGCTCACATGGTTTTTTGACTCTATTGCCTTTTCTATAATGGGCGTTGTAATGTAATAAGGAATATTGCCGGCGATTTTGATTTTTCCCCGCCTGCCTGAAGCGGCGGACCTTATGTCAAAACCGAGAAAATCAGCTGTGATTACCTTCAGGTTCGGCGGCTCCCCTATTTTTTCGCGCAGCCTGGCAACCGCCTCCGGGTCTATTTCAACAGCTGTGACAAAAGCTCCGGCTTCAAGAAGAAGTTTTGTGAGGCTGCCGCTTCCCGGCCCTATTTCTATGATGGAATCTCCGGGCGAGGGGTTTATCAGAGAGGCTATCTGCCCGAGTTTTGATGTGTTGTGAAGAAAGTTCTGGCCGTATCTTTTTTTATAGCGGAACTTACCGGGCATCTGCCGCCCCGTGTTTTATCCTCATCTGCGGCCGGCCCGCCTGTTTAATGCCAGCATAAGCGCGGTGTTAAAGGCTGAAAGCAGCGAAGCTTCGGAGGCTTTGCCTGTTCCCGCTATGTCATAAGCAGTGCCGTGGTCCGGAGAAGTGCGGATAAACGGGAGCCCCATTGTAAAATTAACGCCGCTGTCAAACCCGATAAGCTTTAAAGGAATCAAACCCTGGTCGTGATACATGCAAAGAGCGGCGTCATGCGATCCCTTTACTATTTTATGAAATATGGTGTCGGGCGGATACGGGCCCGATGCGTTTATCCCCAGTTTTTGCGCCCTTTTAACCGCGGGTATTATTTTAAGTTTTTCCTCGTTTCCAAAGGCGCCCTTCTCTCCCGCGTGCGGGTTTAACCCCAAAACAGCGATGCGCGGATTTTTTATTCTGAAATCTTTTTTAAGCGAATCATGAACAAGCGCTATCTTGTCAAATATTTTTTTTGTTGTCAGGAGCGCGGGAACGCTTTTTAAAGAGGTGTGTATTGTTACAAGCACAACTTTGAGGCTCCCCGTCATCAGCATCATCGCGAAATTTTTTGCCTTTGCCTTTTTTGCCAGTATCTCCGTATGCCCGGGCTCTTTTACTCCCGCAAGGTGGAGAGCGTGCTTGTTGACCGGCGCGGTCACCAGCGCGGCGGCTTTTTTCTCAAGCAGCAGGGATACGGCCCTGTTAATATACGCGTACGCGGCAGCGCCTGCCGCGGCTGATTCAGCGCCTGTCTCCCAGTCATTGAGCGAGAGCTGCCTTAAATCAAGCAGGTTGATAACATGCCTTTCGGGAGAGAGTCCCTTAATGGATGTTACCGGCTTGATCCGGATTTTACGCGACACGCGCCGCTGTGCCGAGAGCATGGGGAAAAGGTCGCCTATGACAAGCACGTCTGCCTTTTTTTTGACAGGGTGGAAAAGGTGCAGTTTCGCTATAATTTCAGGTCCTATGCCCGCGGCATCGCCCATTGTAACAAGTATAAGCGGTTTTTTACTCATTTCAGTTTTTTGGCGGCGCTGTCAAATGGCGACTCCTGCTGGCCGCCTGTCTCCATGTCTTTTATCGAGACCGTATTGTTTTCAATTTCATTATCGCCCAAAACAAGCGCGAATTTGAAATTTCCGGAATCAGCCTCCCTGAACTGCGCCTTAAAACTTTTGGGTTCAAATGAAGCTGATGCTTTTATTCCCTCAGCGCGCAGCGCCTGTAAAAGTTCAAAAGCCCTGTCTCTGTATTTTGCGTCATATACTATAAAAGCCCCGGTTTTTTGAGGAGCAGATACGCTTCCCTGAACCTTCAGGACTTCTGCCAGCCTGTCAATACCGAGAGCAAAACCTGTCGCGGGTACATCCTTCCCGCCAAGGCTATTTACAAGGCTGTCGTATCTTCCGCCCGCCAAAAGCGTGTTTTGCTGCGGCCCGAGCAGCTCTGTTGTAAATTCAAAGACAGCGCCCGTATAGTAATCAAGCCCGCGGACTATTGACGGATCCTCCATGAATTCAACAGAGGCGGATTTCAGCAGTTTTTTTACCCCGTCAAAATGAGCGGCCCCCTCAGGCGTAAGGTTGTCGGTAATAAGAGGCGCGGCCGCGGCCGCCTTTTTGCATTCGGGGTTTTTGCAGTCAAGGACGCGTATGGGCGCGCGTTCAAGTTTTTTCAGGCAGCTTTCGCAAAGCGAACCTTTAACCGAATTCAGAAAAGAAACAAGCTTTTCCCTGTAACCGGCTGAAGCGGCAAGGCTGTTGAGTTTAAGGCTGAATTCCTTTACGCCGCAGCTCTTCAGTATATCGCGGCCGAGCATGATGATTTCCGCGTCTTTATGAGGCGTGTTGTCGCCAAAGCTTTCCGCTCCTATCTGAAAAAATTCCCTGTACCTCCCCTTTTGCGGCCTCTCATAGCGGAACATCGGGCCCATGTAAAAAAGATCGGATTTTTCAGGAAGCGTGTTTTCTATATATGCCCTCACAACAGCCGCTGTCGCCTCCGGCCTTAAAACTATCCTGCGGCCGCCCTTATCCTCAAAATCATACATTTCCTTAAGCACAATGTCTGTTGCTTCCCCTATGCCCCGGCAAAAGAGCGAGAGTTCTTCCATAACAGGAGTTATTATAAGGGAATAGCCGTAGACAGAAAGAATGCTGCGCGCGGATTTTATTATTTGCTCCCATGCGGCCGAATCCTCACCTGTGATATCCCTGGTGCCGCGCAGCCTTTTATGCTCCATCAGTTTTCGCGCACCTCTTTCAAAAGTTTCGGGCCGGGCCGCTCAATCCTCATAATATAATAGTCGCGTATGGAATCGCCGTCCGCGTCAAAAGAAAACATCCCTGAGGCGCCTGAATAATTCCGCGAGCCCTTTAAAAGGTTCTTGAAGTTTTCCCTCGAGTCGACTCCTGTCCTTATAATGCGCGTCACAAGCGACATGGCATCATACGAATTCGCGGACAGCATGTCCGGAGCCCTCGCGTATTTATCCCTGAAAGCGGATATAAACGAAACTGTCGCCTCATTGTCCGAACCCGGGAAAAAATCAGCAGGATAGACTATTCCCTCCACGTTTTCAAGAAAGCTCAGTATGTAACCGCTTGACAGCGCCGAGCTTCCGAATACAGGAAGGTCAAAATCATAAAACTTAAGCTGGTCCTTTATGAGGATTATTTTATTGTCGGGCGCCGGTATATAGAGCGCCTCAATATCAAGCGGGTTCATCGCAGGCTCCTTTACCTTGCGGTAAGGTATGGTTAATTCTCCGATTACATTTTCATCAGCAACAGACATTACAAAGAGCCTTATCGTGTAGTCAAAATAATCCTCATCAGTAAACCCGTAAGAGACTTTTGTAACCCCGCTGCTGTCAACGTGCTCTTCTGGCATGAAGTTGGCGTAAATGGTGTCTGACTTGGACTCAATAATCCCTCCGTAAACAAGTATGCCGCAGTCCATCCGCCTTGCTATGTGCAGCGCCAGGTCGCGGTCAAGGTCCTCGGGCTCTATTCCCACATCAGCCATCTGCTTGTCCGAGACAGCCTGCCTCTGCACATTGAGCATATTTGCCCTTGCCAGACGGAAGCTTAAACGCCGGGTCATTTCATTATCAATGTCATATTTTTTTATGTTTTCCCCGAATGCCGAGAGGCGCAGTATGGCAAGGTTTGTCCTGGGGAGCCGCTCTGACGCAGGAACAGGCGTGGGCGAATCAGGCGGAAGGTTCAAATATGTGTAAACGCTGTCTATAATGCTTTTTCCCGCGTCCTCCATTTTTGCGTTCAGTTCAAGCGCCTCGGAAGAACGCTTGTCTTTTACAAGCATGGTATCTATACCGCCGAGGCTTACTATCTCTTCCCTGAAATCGGTTTTAGCGGGGTTAAAGGAGGCCTGCTTTACTATTGTCCCGCCTAAAGACGTGAATTTGGATGTAAAAAAACCGGTAAGCGTGTCGCCAAAAGTATTCTGCGGGTAAATGGCGCCTAACCTCCTGTAACCGGTCTCTTTAATGATATAACGCGCGAGCGCGTATGCCTGGCCTTTTGCCGTGCCGCAGTTTCGGAAAAAATAGGGGCTGATTCCCGCAAGCTCGGGCTGTGCCGCGGTCGGCGAAAACAAAGCGGTGTTATACCTCTCCATCACCGGAAGCACTACGCGGACCGTTTTGCTGAACACGGGCCCGAGAAATGCTATCACGTTTCTCTCCTCAATTGCCTGTATTACCAGGTGTTCAAGCTTGTCCTCCAACGCTTCGTCAATATAGGCAAGGGTTATGCGCTCGCTTTCAGAGGCTTCCGCGTTATACTCTGACAACGCCAGCTCAATACCGTTTTTAATTGACGTTCCTATTTCCATCGATGGCCCTGTGAGCGGCAGAATCACGCCTATCATTCTGTTGTCAACAGGCTTGTATTTTGAGGCGGATTTAAACTTTGCCGATATTTCCTCATAATACGGGCTGTCCCTGTACTGAATCAGAAAAGACTGGGCAAGAATCAGGAAATCAGTGAAATTATTCTCCGCATAAAGCCGCGTGCACCGGGTATAAAGTATATTTTCATCGATAACAGGATGAAGCTTCTTTTCATAAAAAGCCGTGAGCTCTCCCGGCGGGATGAGCGCGATAAACCTCTTCATTCTGTCTTCCGCGGGTTTTGCCGTGTCCGGAAACTGATGGCGCTTTTCAAGCAGAAATTTTACAAGAGGCGCCGCTGCCTCATAATCTTTTTGTTCAAGCGCTATGTCGGCGGCCCGAAGCGCGGAGAGTACACCCCAGGACATGTCCGCGTAATACCTTTGATTGTGGCTGAAATATTTAAGTGCGCTTTCATAATCCTTTTTATTGTAATAATACTGGCCGGACCAAAAAGCGCCTTTTGCCCGTTCCTCGCTTGTTTTTCCGTTTTTGGCGAGGCCACTGAAATAACCAAACTCCTCTTCCGACACATGTATTGCCCGCACAGACGCGGCCGTATCCGGGGTTTTAAGGACAACCCTTGGCGCGCAGGATGCAAAAACAAACATAATAAGGAGAAGCGTGTAAAATTTAACAGGATTTTTCATATCAACCCGTATCTATTTAAAATATTCTTCATTAATTGTCGCGCCGTATTTCCGGACAAGAGAGCCAAGCATTTCGTCAAAAATTTCTTTGGTTTTCATCTCGGTTACCATTTTTACTATTTTGTCCTTTGATTCCTCAAATGATATCTGGCGCCTGTCATTTGCCCTTATTATGTGCCATCCGTATATTGTCTTTACAGGACGGCTCATTTCCCCGCGGCTTAAGGCAAAAGCCGCGTCCTCAAATTCCTTTACCATTACACCCTTTGAAAAATATCCGAGGTCGCCGCCCGACTGTTTTGTCGTTTCGTCATCAGAATACTTTTTTGCCAGCTCCTCAAAGCTTTCGCCGCCTGAAAGTATCCTGCGGTGTATGTTGTCCGCCATGTTTTTATTTTTTATGAGTATATGCCGCGCGCTCATCTCAACAAAATCTTCCTTGTTTTTATCATAGTACTGTTTTGCCTGTGCTGTTGTTACCGGGGATTTTTTTGCCACGTTGTCCTCATAAAACGCGCTTGAGACAATATCGTCAAAATCCCAGTTGTATTTTACCTTTATCTCCTCCCTTTCAGCGTAACCCGCTGCCCTTGCCTCAAGCGCCATAAGTTTCTTGTTGACTATAAACTCTATGAATTCCCTCTCCTGTTCGGGAGTGAGTTTGTAATCATACCTCTTTTTCATATATTCCGTAATTATATTGTACCTGGAGCGCGTGAGCCTGTAATTTCCTATTATTGCCACAGTATCTTTGTCAAGCTTCTCTATTTTTGGGGTAACAGCAGCTGTTTCTCCGGTTGCTTCCGCGGATTTTTCCGCTGCCGCCTCCTTTGACGGCGCAACAGCCGCGGCTTCCGCTCCGGAAAAGAGGGGGTCCTTGTCAGCCTTTGGGACAGAAGACGTCTGTGTTGTGGCGCACGAAGTTAAAAAAGCGCCTGCCAGAAGGAAAAACAGTATTTTTTTCATTTAATTCACCTGCTCTTATTTGAGATAGTATTTCAGGGGGTTCGGGTTTAAACTGCACTCTTCCCCTATTTTTATATTTGCTATCTTTCTCTCTTTTTTGAGCTCCTGCATCCTTGTGACAATCTTTTCCTTAAGTTCATAAGGGGACATCGGGTTGATGTATATCTTTGTCCCGCCCTCAAAACCCGCAGGCGTGTTTGTCCTGAGCTTGATAAGTATGTGCATGGGCATTATGTCTATGGAGTCTTTTGGAGTGTAGTACCACTCTTCGTTTGCCGCGGTCTGGGAAGTAAGCGAGGCGTGGGTTGCGTGAACAAGGTCCGAAAAATCCTTAAGCTCCTTGTCAGAGAGGTCGTACGGGTATATTGTATTTGATTTTGAAAAGATGCAGATTGTCGGAAAACGGTGGCCTATATCGGAAAAGGCTATGGCGCTGTCGTTCTCGGCTATGAGCAGGTTGAAGTAAATGGCGAGGTTGGCGCCCATCTCATTATAGATATTCGGGTTTTTGCGCAGCAGCGCAAGTTCCCTTTCAATAGATACGCCCCACTCGTCAATAGCCACAAGCTGCTTGTGAAGATGGTCAAAAGAAGCGCCCGCGGGCCGCAGCCAGTTTTGAAACACGGAAATATAACGCACATAGGGGTTGTTGTCATAAATGGAGAGCATTCCCTTCAGCGTGAATTTCAGGTAAAGAAAGTGCTCGTCCGGCGTCATTTCCCCGGAAGATTTCAGCTGCGAGTCATATTCCGCGCCGTCAATATAATGCCTGTGCGCCACTATGAGCTCGTGCCCTCCCGCGAAAAAGGCGTCCGCAGAGTCTATTTTTTCCTTTTCAGAGACAGTATCAGGGTCAAGGCCGAGAAGCTTGAGCCTCATATTGATAACAGCCATAACATGCTCGTAACCCTTTTTATCCTTGAGATATAATACTTTTTTCTCCTGTATGTGCTCCGGCATAGTGTAGCCGAAATTCTTTTTCCAGTATTCCATGGTTACAATTTCAAAGAGATTGGGTATTCTCCTGAACAACGGCGTTGTATGGTTGAGCTTATCGGGCATCAGGTTTTCAATGGATTCGTAC
>DSBP01000206.1 GCA_011049465.1 bacterium
AACCCGCGCAAGCCTAATCGCGCACATTCACGAGTCACCGGATGAACAGGCTCACCGCCGATGTAAATCGGCGAAATTTCTCCGCTGCCTGCCCCGGCCCACCTCAAGTACTGCAACTTAAAACTGATTTTAAAGTTTAAAGTTAATACGATTGCAAAACAACCTTTGCCCCAAGTAGGGCAATTTGCAAGTCAGTGCAGATACCGGAAGATAAGACGCCGGGGATGGAACACCGCCTTCACCCGCGCCTTTTTTCCTTCACCACCGAGAACAAAATTGAAACTGCAAGAACCGTCACGATAAAAATAAGAGAGTAAAGCGTCGGAACCTTTACAATATCAATCAACACCATCTTAACCCCTACAACCGCCAGAATCAGCGCGAGCCCGTATTTGAGATACTTAAACATCCTCAGGACGCCTGAAACTGCAAAATAAAGGGCCCTTAGGCCGAGTATGGCGAATATGTTTGAGGTATAAACAATGAACGGGTCGCGCGTAATCGCGAATACTGCCGGAATCGAATCTATTGCAAATACCAGGTCAACAAAATTTATGACCATGAGCACCACAAAGAGCTGCGTCACCGCAAGCTTCCCGTTCACACGCTCAAAAAAATTGTGATTTTTATACTCAAGGCTCATGGGCATAAGCTTTGAAAAGAGCCTCACAACAATATTCTTTGACGGGTCATATTCCTTGTCCTTCTCGGAAACCATCTTAACCGCTATATAAACAAGAAATATTCCAAAAACATACAACAGCCAGTGAAACTCCTCCACGAGCCTTATTCCCGCAAGTATAAAAACAGCCCTGAGAACCATGACGACTATAACACCGATAAAAAGAACCCTGTGCTGGTATTGCGGCGGCACCCTGAAATAGTTGAATATGACGATAAAAACAAAAAGGTTGTCAACGCTCAGGGATTTTTCTATGATATACGCAGTGAAATATTCAAGAGCGGGCTGTTTTCCGGCGTTTAACAGTATGAAGAGATTAAACAGCAGCGCCATTGTTATCCATACAAACGACCAGACAAGCGCCTCTTTCACCGACACCACATGGTCTTTCTTGTGAAAGACAAGCAGGTCCACAAGCACCATGGCGACAATAAAGGCGTTAAACCACACCCACCACATAAAACTAACTTCCATGCAGCCCCCCTGCAGAGCCCTCAGGTTTTATCCGGAAGGCCGCTTTCCCGGGTATCACTCCCCTGCTCCGGCGCGTCCGGCCAGCTTTTTTACAAGCCTTCTGTATTTTGCCGCCGCAGCGCTTACCCGCCTGCGCTCTTTCCCCTCGGCGTATACCCGGAAAAACGGCCTGTCATTATCCGGTATTATAAGCACATCCGCGCCCGCCTCATGAAAACCCACGCCCTCAATGGCTCTTTTTGAAGATCCGCTTAAAACAAAAAGCTCCTTCATTACGCTTCCGCGCTTTTCCCACGGCACCGGCTCATTCTCCGCGGTTTTGATAAAAACAGGCATATCTGCCGCGGCTTTTGAAAGCGGCTTGCCGTATCCCGCCATATATTCAAGAAGCTTTACAAGCGACATCATCCCGTCAAAAGAGGCGTTGAAATCCGAGAAAATAAACCCGCCCTTTTCCTCAGCGACAAAATCCGCTTTTTTATCCTTTGCGGCGGTCAGCATTGCCCGGTAGCTCGTGCCTGACCTTATGACTTTTCCTGCTGCCCTGCCCGCCATTGCCTCGGCCATGCGCGTGACAGTTACGGGAACAGCCGCTGTCTTGCCTTTATTATTCGCGAAAAAGAGCTTCAGCATAAGCAAGACAGCCTCATCGTCCCTGAACTCCCGCCCCTTATCATCAACAATAAATATCTTCTGCCCGCCCGAATCAATCATCACGCCCACATCAGCCTTAAGTGTCTTTACCCCGGAAGAGAGCTTGTCCATCGCTTCCGTAAATTTATCGTGGTCCCTTGTCAGGCGCTTCTCGTCCATAAAGGCGTTTAATGCCATCACCTCGCATTCAAGCTCCCCCAGTATTGCGGGAAGTATGTTTAACGCGGCGCCGTGCGAATAATCCAGGACAATTTTAAATTTTCTTTTTCTTATGGCCTCGGAGTTTATGTGGCTCTTGAAGCTTTCCAGATAGTACTCAAAGGCCCTCGGCGGGTAGGCTATTATCCCGACCGCGTCATTTTCCGCGCGCCTGTACTCCTCCCTGAAAAAAGAGGACTCAATGGATTTTTCCTGTGACAGCGAGATATCCGTGCCCGCGCTGTCAAAAAACTTTATGTCAATCATCTTTCCGTCATAAGGCGACTTTCTTATGTGCAGGCCGCCGGCGACGTTCAGGGTTGCCGCCACAAGTTTTGTGACAGGAAGCGGCATTATCCTGAAATCATAGATATTTATTCCCGACGACATTATGCCCGACATTATGCTGCGCTCTATCATAAGAGAGCTTCTGTGATAATCCCTGCTTATCAGTATGTATGCGCCTCTGGGCAGAGCTGACGCGTATGCCGCGCCTATTCTCGCCCCGACTTCCGGGGTGAGCTCGGTATTGGCTATCGCGGTTATTCCGTAAATATCAAAGAGCCTGTTTGACCAGCGCTCTGCCCATACAAGGGAGGACGAGACAATGGAGAAATCATCCACTGTTTTGTTCGGCCACATTTTCACTTCGGGCTTTACTATGGCCTCTTTGCCCACAAAACAATTGTCGGATATCACGGCGCCCACTCCGATATAGGCTTTGTAGCGTATTTTATTCCTCGAGCCTATGACCGCCTCTTTGATATCAGCCTCTTTTTCAATGACATTATTGTCCCATAATATGGAGTTTACTATCCTCGCGTTTCCGTCAATATAGCAGTTGTTTCCTATAACAGAACCGGATATATGCGCGCCCTCCTCTATTATTGTATTATCGCCTATTACAACGGAATCTTTCAGGACAGCGCCCGCCGCGATTTTAACATTTTTCCCGGCCCATATATCCTTCCCTATGCTTCCCTTCCTCTCGCCCCTGATATCACAGCTTATTTCTCCTTTAAGTATGTCCTCGTGCACCTGCCTGTATTCCGCGAGCGTTCCGATGTCCTTCCAGTAACCCTCCGCGACAAAACCAAAGAGCTCCTCTTTTTTCGACAAAACCAGCGGAAAAAGATCCTTGGCAAAATCAAAATTCGTATCGGCGGGTATGTAACCGAATATCTTCGGGCTGAAGACATATATTCCCGTGTTAATCGTGTCGCTGAAAACCTCGCCCCACGAGGGCTTTTCAAGCAGTTTTTTCACCCTGCCGTTTTTCTCCGTTATGACTATCCCGTAGCGCAGCGGATCGGGTGATTTGGTAAGAAGCATTGTGGCTGCCGCGGCCTTTTTCCTGTGGAATTCAAGCGCCTTTGTTATGTCGAAATTCGTGAATACATCCCCGGAGATTACAAGAAAATCCTCTCCGTCGAATATTTTTTCCGCAAGCTTGACGCATCCGGCCGTCCCGAGGTCCCTGTCTGATGTTACATAACTTATTTTCACGCCAAACGCGGCGCCGTCCTTAAAATACCCGGTTATCGCCTCAGGCTGAAAGAAGAGCATCATGGTTATGTCCGTAAAACCGTGCTTTTTGAGAAGGTTTATTATGTGCTCCAGCATCGGCGTGTTCATGACCGGCGCCATGGGTTTTGGTGTATTTGCCGTAAGCGGCCTCAACCGCGTTCCAAAACCGCCGGCAAGTATCGCTGCTTTCATCTCATCGCTCCTTAACGAATCCCGGCTGTCCGCAAATATTCATTCCACGCTCCGGTAAAAAGTTACGCTGTGGGCTTTTCGTATTACAGAAGTAACATCATCCGTGTCAAGCACTCCGAGCACAACCAGCGTTCCCTGCGGGAACTCAAGCCCCTCAACCTGCATGTTTATCAGCAGGTTCATCGCGTCGTTTTTTACCCTGTCAACAGCGAGATGAAACTCGCGGAGATATATGACGCTTCCGTTTTTATTTTCCCCGGAAAAAACAGCCTCAAGCCACGGCGGCACCCTGTTTTCAAACCTCGATGTCCCTATACCCTCTTCCTGAAGCAGGGAAAGGTCCTTTTCAATAAATAACCTGTTATTTTTTTCCGCTGCCTCCTTAAGAATGGAAATAACCGTCCTTCTCTGGTTGTGATAAAGCACGATTCCCGACGGCTTGCAAGTCTTAGCCGCCTTTGTGAAATATTCCCCGGCTTCTGCCTCATTTTTTAACGCGTGTGCCACTTCTTCCTCCTCGTGTATATTCCGTCTGTTATTCGCGGCCTTCAGCCGCATTGGACGTTCAGTCAATCTTAATGCTGTCGCCCTTCATGTTCAACAGGTCCGCGAGCGACAGGAACTTGAATTTATTAAGGCTGTGATTTATCACTTTTAAAAACTTTACGCCGATAAGATATATTTCCCTGTCTTTCTCGCACCGCACAATTTCGGCAATCGCCCTGCAGTTGCATGATATCCCCGGCATAGGCAGGTACATGCTTATCGCTATAAACTTTTTAAGGGGGATTTCTTCCTTTGTTTTCATAAGCAGCCCTGATGCCGATATGTTTACCGCGCTGCTCTCAAAAAAAATTTTCTCCGGGTCAAAGTGTTTTACCAGGTTCCTGTCATCAGCGTCATCATCAAGCATCCTGTACTTAACCTTGACAGAGACCGATATCCTCGGATAATCCCTGCGCTCCCGGGGAAGCAGGAGTTCCGCTTCAATTTTTTCCTCTTTTTCGGGCCCTTTCATATGACACCTTTCGCTTTATTTGCTTGAGTTTTTTTAAGTAGCGCTCTCTTCCCTGACATCAAGAAGTTCCTGAAGCTCCATAAACTTGTAATTTTTAAGGTTGTGATGCGTGATTTTCAGAAATTTAAGCGCTATCCTGTACCTGTATCGGTCGTTGTCCTCTTCAGACTCGCGCCGCACAGCCTCCGCAAGCGCTTTGCAGTTGCAGGATATGCCCGGAATGACAAAATAAAGGCTCACAACAAGAAGGCTTTTAACAGGTATCTCCTCATTTGTGTACATGAGAACGCCTTCCCGCGATACGTTGAGAGTTTCACTCTCCGTATATTCGTTCAGGATTTTATCCGGCTCAAAATATTTACCCATGGCCCGCTCGGCCTCTTCCGGAGATAAAACCCTGTAGCGTATGCTGGCGGTCATGGGAACACGCGGGTATTCCCTCTTCTCTCCGCCGAACTTCATCTCTGCCGATATCATTCTTTCTTCCATAGCCTGCCTCCCCTGAAGCAAAATTTTACAAATTATACCATAAAATAAGGGGGGAAATACAGTTTAAATTTGCAATTTCAGATTGTAAAGTTAAAGAAGCACTCTCTTATGCGCCAGCAGTTTAAAAAATTCCTCTTCCCCCATTATCCTTATCTTTTCCCCCGCTTCCGCAAGCTTTTTCGCTTTTCTCATCTTTCCGCTCTTTGCCTTTGAGCCCTCTTTCTCCCCCGCTACAAGAAAATCGGTCTTGTACCTTACATAATTCCCGGCTCTCGCGCCCGCGTTCACAGCGAGCTGCATTGCCTCCTGCCTGCTCATTCCGTTTAAAAACTGCCCGGTAAAGACAATTTCCTTTTCAAAAAACGGATGCCCGGGGTCAAATGTTTTTGTTTCAGCCGTAATTTTGCGCGCGTCAAAACGCTCTTCCCTGAGCCTGGCATGGCGCACAGAGCTCAGCTCATATCCCGCGCCCGCTTCGGAACTTTTAATCTTCACGCCTGTTTTTTCGGCCAGAGCGCGGATGTCACTGATTCCCGTCTCTTCCATCGCCCTGATTATTATATTGGCGCAGGCAAGCGCGTCCGCTCCCGCGTCGTGGTGTTTGAAAACATATCCCAGATGTTTGCTGACCGTCTTCAGCTTGTAGTTCTTCAGCCCCTTCCATACGGCCCTCGACAGCTCGCAGGAACAGAAGTATTCAAAGGAAGGAATCGGCAGCCCGTATATCGTAAGCGCGTCTTTCAGGCAGTTGATGTCGAATTCGGTGTTGTGCGCCGCGACTATGCTGTTTTCGATAAGCGGCCCCAGCTCCTCATACACAACGGGAAACTCAGGCGCGCTTTCAACCATGGCAGGGGTTATTCCGTGAACCCTGATATTGTCCCTGTTGAATTTTCCGTATTCGCCGTGAGGTTTTACAAGGACGTTCCTGGCCATGACAGCTTCGCCGCCCCTGACAGCCGCCACACCAACAGCGCATATGCTCCCCCAAAACGGGTTTGCGGTCTCAAAATCAATGCAGGTAATTTCGCTGCCGGGCGCCTGGCCTTTGTCTCCGGGTTGATTTACAGGCACTTTGAATAACCGCAGATCCTGCACACATTGCATCCGCCTTCGTGCTCCAGTGTGGCGCCGCACTCCGGGCACATCCCGCCAAGAGCCTTCCTGTCGTCCGTGCTTTTAAATATGAACTTTTCGCCGTTTCCTTTTTTATCGTGAAGGTATTTTTCAAGCGCTATGCCTATGGCATCCGGGCACGAGAGCACTATACCGCCTTCCTGCCATGCGGGAGCCGGGCACCTTGTTCCGCGCAGGTGTTTTACAAGAGAGTCGGGGCTGACCCCGGCGCGCAGGGCGGTCGAGACAAGCCTGCTTATTGACTCTGACTGGGCAGCGGCGCATCCGCCCGATTTTCCCATGGCCGTAAACACCTCGCACAACCCCTCCTCATCCTCGTTTATTGTCACATACAGGTTGCCGCAGCCCGTCTTCATCTTTATTGTCTGGCCGAAAGTCACAACCGGCCTCACCCTCGGCTCTATTTCATGCGGCACTGCCGCAACAGCCTCTTTTTTCCCCTTTACCGACACCGTTAAAACCTGAGCGTCGCGCGAGCCGTCCCTGTAAATCGTGACGCCTTTGCAGTCAAGGCTGTAGGCAAGTTCATAGGCCTTTTTAACATCCTCAATTGACGCCGAGTTTCCGAAATTCACGGTCTTCGATACCGCGTTATCCGTGAATTTCTGAAATGCCGCCTGCATTTTTATGTGCCACTCGGGCTCAATGTCGTGCGATGTCACAAAGACCTTTTTAACAGCCTCGGGCACGCCCTCAATTCCCGTCACGTGCCCCTCTTCTCCTATTTTCATCATAAGGCTGTCGCTGTAAAATTTCTCTTTCCTCGCGCGCTCCAGAAAATACCTGTTTACCTCCGGGAGCTCATCATTATCCATTACCGTCTTTGTATAGGCGACGGCAAAAAGCGGCTCAACCCCGGATGAGCATCCGGCTATCATGGAAAGCGTGCCTGTTGGCGCTATTGTGGTCAGCGTCGCGTTCCTCAGCTTTTTCCCGCTCTTTTCATGCGTTGACCCTTTGTAATTCGGAAACAGCCCCCGCTTTGCCGCCAGTTCCACCGATGCCTTTTCAGCCTCTTCATGTATGAATTTCATAATCTCTTCCCCGAGCTTTACAGCCGCCTCCGACGAATAGGGTATGTCAAGCTGCACAAGCATGTCTGCCCAGCCCATTATGCCGAGCCCTATCTTCCTGTTTGCCTTAACCATTTCATCAATCTTGGCCAGCGGATATTTTGACATGTCTATTACGTTGTCCAGAAAGTGCACCGCGTCTTTTACAATGCGGCCAAGCCTGTCATAATCAACATTTTTGTCCTTAATAAGAATCGCGAGGTTTACCGAGCCCAGGTTGCACGCCTCGTAAGGAAGCAGGGGCTGCTCGCCGCAATTGGATATAACCATGCCGTTAGCTATAAAAGAATGGGTGGCCGGCTCTGTCAGGTCAAAGACCTCTTCCTCTCCGGCAGGCTCAACACTTTTCACCGGATCCTCAAAAGATTCGCCGTAACACCCTGCGGACGCCAGCTCCCGCGCGAGAGGCTGATGCCTTTCATTTAAAAAACCCGCGGTTTCAAGAAATTTCTTCATGCTGCCGCGCGAGATATTGAGCTCAAAAAGCCTGCCGTCAAGCAGGTATTTTTTCTTTTCGCCGCTTTTATTCTTGTACTCAAAACCCTGCCTCGGAGCGCGGCTCCTGTCATATATGCGCGACCTAATGCCCAGGTTAATGAGCAGCCTTTGCGTGTCTTTAAGCAGGCTGATTGATTTTGAGGTAAGCCGCACGTATCTTCTTGACTCACACTGCGACGAAAGCGTACCGTCGGCCGAGAAAAGCCCGCGAAGAAAACCGCAAACCGCGTCTTTTGGCGCGGTAAAGATGCTCTCAGGCACGGTTTTTTCCGCTGCTCCCGCCTCTTTCATCCCAAGCCTGTAAAAAAAATCGGCAAAGTATTTGCTGTGATATGATAAATGATATACGCTCTCTTTTCTTTTTACCGGCCTGATTTCTTTCCCGTAATATCCGTTCAGTATATCTTTAAAGTATTCAAGAATATCCGCATCCTTTGAGCCGAACGTGAGCCCGAACCTGCAGTTCTTCCCGCTCTTAATCAGCCAGCCGTCCCCGATCGCGTATCCGAGCACTTCGCCGAGTTCCTTTGTCCATTCTTCCGGAAGGTTCATATTATACACAACGGAATTCTTTCCTTTATGCGAATTGACAACCTCAAACGGCAGCGCCCTCTCTTTATTAAAAACCCCTTCTTCGGACTGTATATAAACACTATCCGTGCCCGCTTTAAGGTCTTCCGCCCTTACCCATCCCTTATCTGTATATATTTTGTGATCCGCTGTCGCCTTTATTTCCAGCCCTGACTCGAGGGTTATTTTATAAACAGGCTTAATTCCCGAACTGAACGCACGCGAAATGCCTCTCAAGCCGCACCTGCGCCTTACCTTTACGGCCGTGTTCCCTCCCCGGCCTTCAAGCACAGCCTCATCAGCAAGCACTCTGAACCCGCCCGCGCTGTGCCTGCCTGCTATTTCAGCCATCCTTACAAGCCCTGATTCGGACGATACAAGCGTGTCTCCTGTAATGCATGGATTTGTCGACTCAATCTCCCCGATGTGAGGCGTGGGGTTGTCCCTGTTTATCCTGTCTATGAAGAGATTATTCCCGGGTCGCCGTTTTTCCATGAATACTCAACTATCATATTGAATATTTCACGCGCGTCCTCTGTCCCTGCGCTTGTGCCGTCCCGCGGGTTGAGCAGCTCGTACCTGCCGCCGGCCTTCAAAGCCTTCATGAATTTTTCTGTTATTGCGACGGAAATATTAAAATTCGTAATCTCGGCGTTGTCAGCCTTGCATGTTATGAATTCCTTTATATCCGGATGGTCAACGCGGAGAATCCCCATATTTGCGCCGCGCCTTGTGCCGCCCTGCTTTATCGCCTCAGTCGCCGCGTTGAAAACCTTCATAAAAGAGACCGGGCCCGACGATACACCGCTTGTGGTCTTTACCTTGTCACGGTTAGGCCTTAAGCGGGAAAAGGAGAAGCCCGTGCCCCCGCCGCTCTTATGTATGAGCGCCGCGTGCTTAATCGCCTCAAATATGCCTTCAATGGAGTCTTCAATGGGAAGGACAAAACAGGCAGCAAGCTGCTGAAGGTCGCGGCCCGCGTTCATCAGCGTGGGGGAATTGGGCAGGAACTCAAGGGATGTCATGAGGCCGTAAAATTTCTCCGCGGTTTTATTCACATCCGCTTTTTTGTCATACAAAAGCTCGGCTTTGGCGATGTTTTCAGCCACCCGCCTGAACAACCCCTCAGCGTCCTCTACGGGCTCACCCCTGTCATTTTTTATAAAGTAGCGCTTTTTAAGGACAGTAAGCGCGTTTTCGGACAAAACAGGCTTTTCATCATTTTTATTCACGGGTTTCTCCTTATTAATATTCTGTTTGGGAGTGAAATTATATACCAATCAGCGGAAGTGTCAAGGAGAGATTTTGATACAAAAACAATTTATATTTTATATTTGATATTTACTGCCGGAACAAGTTCCAGCAAACCTGCAATAAGGTATTTTATATTTTTTTGCGTTCAGGCCTCTTCGGCTATATTTTTTTCTGCGAGGCAATTCATCCTTCGGCGGGCTCTGGACAAGAAAATTGCCCTGCAGGGTGAAAACGCGCCGGTATTATCGGCGCGGTTGAAGCCGGCTTGTCCGCTGTAGCTCAAAGAGCGAAGGTGGGAAACGGGGCAACGGTAAAAGAAAATAAATGAAGTAAAAAATACCCTGCCTGCCCTGCACCATATGGCGCACGGCACGCAGGGCAATAATTAAAACCAAAAAAACAATACCGGAACAAGGACGCAAAAGGTAAACTGTTACTGGGTCCTCACAAGGCGGAAGCCTAAGTCGTGCAACCCGGAATACGGGTAAAAGTAGAACCGGAAACCCGACTGCAGGTTGTCCGGGGAGGAGTAAAAGCTTCCGCCCCGATACGTGCGGTAGGAGCCGTTCGCAGGACCTTTATAATCCGCAGACATTCCGGGATAACTTTCATACCAGTCCCAGCACCATTCCCGTACATTTCCTGACATATCATATATTCCAAGTGCATTTGGATTTTTCCCGCCGACATCATGCGTGACATCTCCTGAATTATAGGGATACCACGCCACAAGCCCTGTCGCTGTATCGTCAGTGTAATCCGCCGTTGCTCCGCTCGCGTAATTATGCGGCGTCCAGCTTGACCCGTTTATATACCTTGCCGCATATTCCCACTCTCCTTCTGTCGGCAGACGGTATCCGTTTGCGCTCCAGTTTACATATGGGTTATCAAAACTGCCGGGTGTTGTATTTATGAGGTCTTCATAGTCTCCACCCGTTGAGTCCCTTAAGGGAATTGTTTTTTCTTCGTTAGTATAATATACGGGTGTTCGGCCTGTCATTTCGCTGTAAGCATTGCACCACACTATCATATCCCGCCAGTTTATTGTCGTCACTGGTTCGTATTTTCTTGTCGTTGGGATGATTCCTGTTCCGCCGTTATTTCCTTCCCTTCCCGCATTAGCAAAAACATATCCGCTGCCAATTGCCCATTGATATACCTCATACCACAACTCATATGTCACTTGGCATTTGCCAATGTAAAAGGACGATATTGTGTGGCTGAAACTTTCGCTTCCGTCAGTCTGCGTAAAGGTCCCGCCCGGCACAGATACGAATGAACGGACTTCTACCGCTGTTTGTACCGCGTCCGGGGTCGGCGTTGTTGTCGGCGTTGCCGTAAATGCAGGGGTTATCGCATATGTCATTGTCAGTGTTGCCTCCGGCGAATCAGGCGCTGTCGGCGCCTCCTCCTTACTGCATGATGATAACGCCATAAACGCCAATACTGCCGCTGATAAAACACAAAGTGCTTTTTTCATTCCCACATCCTCAACCTGGTTTAAACTCAGTAAAACACGCCTTAATTAATTATACCCTCTGCTGCAGTTGTGTCAAGATTTAAAAATGCACCCAGAAACCGCAATAGGAACAATTGAAAAGGCCGTTTAATCCATGTATAATAACGTTATCAACGCGTTAAATACATTCACCCAACGGGTGAGAAGGAGAAAACGGCCCATGAATAGTATAC
>DSBP01000146.1 GCA_011049465.1 bacterium
ACCGACACATATACATTCCCCTGCTTGTCGTGTTCCATTCCCCCGTGATTGCCTATTGACGGAAACTTCCCCGCGTACTCATAGCACGGCGCATCCTGTGTGGACGTAAACGTAGGACTGGGTGTGGCTGTCATTGTAGGCGTGGCTGTCGGTGTCAGGGTAACCGTAAACGTCGCTGTTCGCGTCGCGGTCGGTGTTGCAGTAACCGTGAATGTGGGCGTGGCTGTGGGGGTTATTGTAGGCGTCACGGTGGGTGTAATGGTAGATGAAATAGTAGGTGTAACTGTTGGCGTTATTGTCGGTGTCACAGTCGGTGTGACCGTAGTCGTTACTGTCTCTGTTCCCGAAGGGCTCGCCGTAGCCGAAGGCGTAGGAGAGACTGTTGGCGTGTAAGTATTTGTATTCGTCGGCGTAAACGTCGCCGTTATTGTTAAGGTAACCGTCATTGTCTCCGTTGGCGTTACTGTCGGTGTGACCGTCGTCGTTACTGTCTCCGTTCCCGAAGGGCTCGTCGTAGCCGAAGGCGTAGGAGAGACTGTTGGCGTCACAGTCGGTGTGACAGTCGGCGTTACTGTCTCCGTTCCCGAAGGGCTCGCCGTAGCCGAAGGCGTAGGAGAGACTGTCTGCGTTACGGTTTCAGTGACCGTGGGTGTCACCGTCGGAGTTATTGTTAAGGTAGCTGTCGGAGAAAATGACGGGGTGGCCGTCATTGTAAACGCGGGGCTCGGAACACCGGTCGCGGCAAACGATGCCGTAGGCGTTATTGTCGCTGAAGCCGCTGCTCCTATTGCAGCACAACAGATATTCGTAAAATTACTGTTCTTTTTTTTGCATTTTTTATAACTCTTTTCACACTCTTTCTTTACGGCCCTTATCTTATAACACCAGTACCCGCCGCCGGGTTTATCATAAGCAGTTACAATCTGATGATGGACGCTTCCTGATTTTACCGGGACAATAAAAACCAATGTAAACGGCTCTGTCTCCGAAAGCGCCCTGTAAACCTCGTAATAATCCGGGTTCCTGAATATCCCCTTATGCGCTGCGCGCCAGGTCAGTTTTATGTAAGAACCGTGTTCATGGCTGTCATTGTTGTCTTCACCACCATCATTGCCTTCATCATCATCTTTATAATCCCCGGAAACCTCCTCGCAAATAAGCCCGCACGGATGCCACCTGTGTTCTTTAGGGGGGCAGTCAATGGCCGGCTCTGTCGGCATTGCAGTAGGGCTCGCCGTCATGGCCGAAGATACCGTCTGCGTGGCTGTCGGCGTGCATGGCCCGAGGCCGGGAGGCCTTCCTGTTAACGGGTCCAATGCGCCGCCCTGTTTCGTCTCCCCCACAAGCACCCCGCCCGAATAGAGCGCGAAATGATGGTCATCGTAATAGGGGCCGTTTATGTTCCCGTTACACGACGGCTGGCCCGGCGGCAGGCCCGTATAGTCATCATTAAAATTCGTCCAATTCTCCGCGTTCGGCGGGCAGCTTCCTCCCGCGGTTATCATAATTTCAAACCCCTGCACCCACCCGCCCGCGGGAATGTAAGCGGAACTGCCGCCGCTCATCTTTTTCAGGCTCGCGAACCCGCCCATGCTCTGTATGAGAACTGCCCCTTCCTGATTTGCCCTGCGTGACGGGCTCTCGGCATAATAAGAAAAGGGCGTGAACTGTGAATATTGGTTTGAGTGAATCTGAATGGGGCCGATTCTTTTCCCCGAGGAATCGTACACTTCGCCGTTCTGGCCTGTTACGACTATACAGCGCATGCGGGGCTCATAAACCCACACTTTTACGGACAGCTGAAGCGAGTCAAGCAGGACAGGAAACTCTGACCTGTTTATTATTTTAAGAAAGTAGCGCCTCTCCTGGGAGCCCTGCATGCTGCAGTTTACCCGGAGGTCAAGTTTCTTCGTGACATCCGCGCCGCAGGGTATGAATGACGAGGCGTCAAGGCGCGCAGAAACCGGCGATGAGAAAAAAACAACCGCGCTTAGCATAAACAAAACCATATACTTAAACAGCGCGCGCTTAATCCGGCTTTTATTTTCCATCCGCCTCAAACCCAAAAATTCCTCCCGTCTTTTTCAGGCAGCCCCTGTTTCGCTACTTACGATAGATTTACCAACCGCCCATAAATTTGCTTATTCGTTTTAATTACGTTAAGTATAACCAAACGTGAGGCATTTGTCAATATATCGTTCCGTATCCCGAAACCAAAATTAAAACCCCCCCTTTCCATCATTTGACGAAAATCGCTGTTTTTATGGTTTTAGGGTTATGAATAATAGTTTCAGGTTCCAGGTTTTCCCCCAACTACAAACTACTAATTACAAATTACTGTCCTTAAACCGGGTTCATAAATACGATACCGGAATAATACTGTCCTTGCCGGTTAACCGCAAAAAATTCCCGTAATTGCATATTATGCCGCCGCTTCCCCTTTTCATTTCCGTATATTTATCAAGGGCCGTAAAATACCTTATGTCCTCCACGGCAGGATTTGAGGTTTTCTTGATTTCAACAGGGTGCAATACCCCGTCTCCTTCAATTATCAGGTCAATCTCCCTGCCATCCTTGTCCCTGTAGTAATACAGCGGCGGCTCGCTTATTCCCGCGTTGTAATAACTCTTAATTATCTCCGCGATTACAAACGTCTCGAAAAACGCGCCCGACATTGCCCCTGCCTCGAGCGCGGAGCCGCTCCCCCATTTTGTAAGGTAAGCGGCGAGCCCCGTATCAAGAAAATAGAATTTCGGAGTTTTCAAGGCGCGCTTTGTCCTGTTATTGAAGTAGGGCTGAAGCAGGTAAGCCACACCCGAAGCGCAAAGAACCGATGTCCAGCGCTCAGCCGTAGGCACGCTTACGGATACATCTCCAGCCATTGAAGCGTAATTCAGCATCTGTCCCGTCCTTCCCGCCGCGACAGCAAGGAATTTAAGAAACTTCAGCTCATCACCGACCTGCGCCAGGTCCCTGACATCCCTCTCTATATATGTCTTTACATAAGACGAATAAAACAGTTTCGGGTCTATGCGTCCTGCCTCACGCGCGGGCATAAGCCCGCGGTAAATGACATCAAACAACTTCCTGTATGTTGTCTTTACGGCCGCCGCAGCCGCCTCTTTGAAGTATTTTTCCACCGGCAGAAAGGGCCGCCTGTAACCTGTTTTATCCGCCTCTCTCATGGAAAGCCCCAGCATGGTTATTATCCCAACCCTTCCGGCAAGGGACTCGCTGATATTTTTCATCATCCTGAACTGCTGCGAGCCGGTAAGGTAAAACTGCCCCTTTTTCCCGGACTTATCCGAATGGATTTTAATGTAACGAAACAACCCCGGCGCGTATTGGATCTCATCTATAATTACAGGAGACCTGTATACTTTCAGGAAATTTCCGGGCTCTTCCACGGCATTTCGCAGCGCCACAGGGTCGTCCAGAGTCACATAATCCGCCCCTTTAAAAACCCTTTTTAAAAGCGTGGTTTTGCCCGCCTGCCTCGGTCCGGTAACCAAAACCGCAGGGAATTTCGCCGCGGCGGTTTTTACCGTCTCTTCCACCGCCCTTTTTATGTATGCCATGCCCGCCTCCGACTAATTTAATATCCAATATTATAATAGCCGATAAGCCCGGGAAAGTAAAGCGGTATTTTTACGGAGGGGAAGCTTCGGGTTTCACGGCGGATTTCGTAGAGAAGGGGCTTGTCCCCTTCTCCCCTTCACTTTGAGACGGGCACCAGCCTTCATCAAGATTTCAGCCGGCAAGCAAGGCCCGTCTCTACTATACAGAATTGCACAGACTACTCCGCAAAATCAGTTAAACATAAAAACCGGCATTACTTCCTTCCTGCCCGGTTTTATATGCACGTTCAACGTCTTTTCCGCTGTTCCGCCGCCCGCGAGGCTCACCTTTACCTTCAGCTCGTGCTTTCCCGGGTTAAGCCTTGCCCTCAGGATATGAAACCTCGCGGGCAGAGTGCGCCAGCAGCGCGTGTCAGCCTGCTCGCTGGCTATGTTATAAACCGACATTAAGAGCCCCAGCCCCTCGTTCTTGCCGTCGCCGCTTATGGCGCGCTTTGCCTGGTGCTTGGCTATGGCGCGCGCGATTGCCTTTGCCGAAATCAGCAGTATTTTATTCTCAAGGTTCTTTACGGCAATCAAATTAAGGTCCTGCGCCAGAAACCCGCTGAAATCAACGCCTCTGCTGCTTGCCGTGACAGTTTCAACCCTGTGTCCCCTCGGGACAAACTTCGGAAACGCGACGCGCACAAGGTCAACCTGTTTTCCGTCCTTGTCTTTTATGGGCGCGTTAAAAAAATACTGGCTCTTATAAGGCGCCATGCCGTCATATACTATTATTACAGCCTCTCCTTTTTTTCCTGTATCCGCCCACTTTTCATAGGCAACCTCGCCCCACTCCTTCCTATACCGCGCCATCCTCTGCGTGTCGCGCACCGCGTCCGCCAGCCTCAAGACATCCGAGCGCACAGCCTCAGGCACGGCCATACCGTAGAGTTTTTGATAATGTTTGTAAGCCTCATACGCCTTCCTGTAGTCAATATAGGCAGCGTCCCTCTCGCCGAGCGCCTCATATATCATCGCGGACAGGTACCTCGCGAACGCGTCTTCCTGATAAATGTTCTTTCCCTCAAGCCTGTCGGTCAGCATGTTCAGCCTGTGGTTTATCTTCCTCGACTCGACGCGCGCGCCCTGAAAATCACCCGCGTACATAAAATTGAGCGCTTTTAATATGTGAACCATGACCTGCTCAAAATCCTCTCCGGCATAAGGCAGGTTAAGGTCATTTGACAGGAACGCGCCCACCTCCTGCGTCACGCTCTTTGTAAAAAGGTCCTCTATCTTGTACTCCGCTTCATTAAGCATCCGCGTGGATTCGGAGTATTCCCCTGCCATCTGCAAAACCGCTCCCCTGTCAAAGTAATAGAGAAGCTCGTGGTTGCCCTTGTACTGCTTCTTTTCCTTTTCAATGACCTCGCCTGCGGCGGCAAAATCCCCTGCCGCGACAAAATTATCGACCTTTTTGTAAAAAGTAAGCGTGGCGCAGGACACCGCGAAAACCGCAAGAACCGCCGCTGCTGTAATGGCCGCTGCTTTTCTTCCCTTCATATCTCTCCTCACATCATCTTAAAGACAGGAATGACCTTTTTTTCGCCGCGTTTGAGCGAAACCTCAAACTCATACTTGTCAACAGCTCCTGTCCTTGTATTTTTAATCTCCGCCGTTATAACCCTTTTGCCCGGCGCGGCCGCGAGCCTCGCTATGTGAAACCTCGCGGGCAGTGTGCGCCAGCTCCTCGTGTCAGCCTTGTCCTCGCCGACAAAGAGATTAAGGCCCGGCACATTTTTTGCCATCTGCTTTACTATCGTGCTGCCGATTTTTTTCATCATTATCTGCGCGTTCTTGGCCTCAAGGTTTTTTACCGCGAGCGCGCTTATGTCATGCGCCACAAAGGAGGCGGCGCTCTTTCCCGTATCGTCAGAAAGGTGCGCGCTTTGCACAACAACGCCCCGTTTTACGAATTTCGGCCATTTCCTCTCGTCTTTCTTGTAAGCGGGCAGGCCGTCATAGACCACCAGAATAACCTCTCCGGACTGCGCGATGTTCCTGTGCGGCTCCGGGTTTATCTCACCCCATTTTTTCCTCATCATTAACACGTCTCCCGTATGCCCCACAGCAGCCGCCAGCCTTAACGCGTCCTCCTTAACCCTGAGCGGCGTGTCAAGCTTATATACTGAAGCGTGCTTTTCATACGCTTCCGCGCTCTTTTTATAATCAATCCTCGCGCTCTCATTTTCGCCGAGCGCCTCATACGCCAGCGCCGATATGTACCTGGCGAGCGGGTCGTCCGTATATACCGCGTTTTTCCCCATTGTGTCCGCTATGACATTTATCTTGTGATTTACCTTCCGCGCCTCAACGCCCGCGCCTCTAAAATTTCCCTCATACATAAAATTGAGCGCTTTCAGGACATGTACCATCACATGCTCAAAATCCTCGCCGTCGTAATTAAGCGCAAGGTCGTTTGAAAGGAACGAGCCCGCCTCGTTTAAGACGCTCTTTGTGTAAAGCTTGTCTATAAGTTCCTCGGCAGTGTTAAAATAGGTGACGCTCTTCCCGTAATTGCCCTCCATCTGCAGAACAGCCCCCCTGTCAAACAGGTATAGCAGCTCGTTCTTGGGACCGTAAACGCCCATGGAGCCTGCTTTTTTCTCCTTTTCTATGAGGCTCTCCGCTTCCGCGTACTCGGCCGCAGCTATATGCGTGTCAAGTTTTTTATGAAAAGGAACCGCGCATCCCGAGGCCATGAAAACAACAGCAGCAAGAACGACCAATAAAAACCTTTTATGCATCAATGTTCCTCCCCGTTAATTCAAAGCGCCGGCATCACGCCTTTCGGAATGATGCCGGCGCTTTTTTATTCAGCCATCACAGCCCGAAACGCGACCGGGATATTACCTTTTTAATCTTGTGCTGTCCCACCCATGCCTTCTCATTTGTCTCTGTGTTGAAGAGCTCAAGGTTTACCTGATAGTAAATTGCCTTTGTCCCCCCTGCCTGGTCAGGTATTGAGGTGAGCACGCCTTTGAGCATAAAATCAGCCGCCTTTTCCCTCTTGAACTTCTTTCTCGTGTCATCTGACGCGTATTCCTGCATGTCAGCGCGCTCTGCCCTGATCTCCTCGCGCTCTGTCGCGGACGCCACAAATATCACGTCCCCCGCGTTCGTCAGCTCGTTTTCTATCTCTTTCCTGAAGACCATGACGTCAATGTGCTCGTCGGTCCTGTTTGATATCTCGCCCACTATGATTCTCGGCTCTTTGCCTGAGTCCCTCATGTACCTCCTGAGCCACGGCCTGTTAAGCATCTCCTCAATCATCTTTTCCGCGGTTGACTGCGCGTCAGTGTCGTTCCATCTTCCCGACAAATCCGTAATCGTATGTTCGTCAACTCTTTTTACGGATGTTCCGGCGCAGGCTGCCATTAAAAAAGCCAGCGAAATCGCGACTGCCACAACCAAAAACTTTTTCATCTTCTCCTCCTTTTTAAATTATCTGTTTTTTTTTACATCCTGAATCCCAATCCCGCCTGCACCATAAACCAGTCTACCTTGTTTGCCGTGTCTCCCCACGCTGTCTTAAACGTGCCCGTCGCCTCGGAGAACGACCTCATATAGCCGATACCGAGATTTACGCAAAACCCGTTATCCAGCGCCAGGTCAACGCCCGCCTCAAGATGGCCCGCCACAAGGCTGTACTGCATAGCAGCGCCCACATACTCAATTCCCGTGCCCACATAAGGGCTGAAGGTCGTGGGCAGTATGTACCATTTAAAATCAAACCCTGCCACAACACCCGGCATAAACGCGCCTCCGAAGACACCCACAGCGAACATTTCATTGATGTTGTAGGATATGAGCGAGCCCAAAAGAACCGGCGGCCCGCCCTGGACAGAGATAAGTACCGGGTTCATGTCCCTCGGATAATACGTCCTCTCCCTCTCCTGATTTGTCTGTTTAAGCCTGTCAATCTTCTCATTCAGGGGCCCTGCAAAAGCCATGGTACTGAAAACAACCGCCAAAACAACTGCCAGAACAACCGCTCTCTTCATAAAACCCTCCTTCAAATAATTTTTTTTGCCGGCATTTAATATATCATACAGCCTCAAAAATGTGAAGTTTTTTTCTCGGCCACACGCCGGCGTTTTTATGAATGTTTGACGCAGGCGCAGCAAAAAAAGTTTACATAAAGTTTAAATTTATAATTTGCAATTTACAAGTTACAGCCCCGCAGGGGTTTGCCTTTCGGTTTTAACAAAAAACCGCGCGAACTAAAGTTCGCGGCTACAGAACCGGAACAAAAAGACGCAAAAAAGAGCGCTGTTCGCGGCTACTTGCAAATTGCAAATTCAAAATTTAAACTGCTGACTATGTTTTATTTACTTAAACACCCTCTCATATTCCCTCACCATATAATCCTCATCAAACTCCTTAAGCGCCGCGCTCTTAATCTTCGCCGGTTTAATCTTTCCCCTCTTAATACCGGCAATCAGCGCGGCTGCGTCTTCCGGGCTCTTCGGATTGTAGAGCAGCCTTTTGTCTCCCGCAAGCTCCAGTATCTCCCTGTTGCCGCCTATGTCCGACGCGACGCATGGCTTTCCGGCGCATAGCGCCTGCACAAGCGTGCACGGCAGCCCCTCCCACAGCGACGGGAGAAAAAAGATGTCAATTGCCCTCATAAACCTCCCGGGCTCGCCTGTCCAGCCTATGAATTTTATCTTTTCTGAGCTTTCATAACCCTCCTGCGCGCCGGCAGCAGAGCCTCCGGCGAAGACAAACTGCATATCAGGTTCAGCCTTAAGCGCCGCTTTCGCGGCAGCGATGAACCCATCGGGATTCTTCTGCTTCTTGAGGTTTCCTATCATACCGGCCGTAAACTTCCGCGGGTCAAGCCCGTGTTTTTTAAGAAACGCCCTGTCCTTCGGTTTTTTTCCCTTAAACGCGGCCGTCTCTATTCCCGCTCTTATGATTTCATACATACCGGCGTCTCCCACGCCCTTTTTTATCCCGTACTCCGCCGTATCCCTGCCGACAGCAATAAGTTTTGTCGTGATTTTAGCGAAGATTTTTTCAATCATAACATAAAAGAAATGCGCCGTGGGGTTCTGGTATTCGTGAAACGGGAATCCGTGCACAGTATGATATACCCGCTTTACTCCCGCGAGCATGGCGGCTTTTCTGCCGAGAATGCCGGCTTTTGAGGAATGTGTGTTGACGATTTCCATATTATTTCTCTTAAAATAGCGCGCGAGCTTAAAAACCGCGATGCTGTCAAGCAAAGGGCTGATTGGATGCGCGATTTCATCCCACAAATTTACAACAACCCCCTTATAGCTTCTCTTCTCCGCGCCCGTTAAAACCCTGTCAAGGTATCCGCCCCTGCCCGCTATGAAATGGACGTTGAATTTTTTCCTGTCAAGCTTCCGCGCCAGGCACAGCGCTGTCTTCTGCGCGCCGCCGAGGTCAAGGCGGGTAATGACTATGGCTATATTTTTTTTCTCTGCGCCTGCCGCCCTTTCGCTTCGAGAGCCTGTCAAACCCTGTTTTGTCCTCAATTCCCCCGTCTCCTTTCAGCCATATTTCAACATATTTTATTTCCCCGGTTTTGACCGCGTGTGCTGCCCTCCATTCAAAGGATGAAAACCCGGGTATTCAAACGGAGGCTTTGCATTCCCGAATATCCAATTCCCGAATTTTTACCGCCGGTAAAGAATGGGGTGAGTGACGGGGATTGAACCCGCGGCCCCCAGGGCCACAACCTGGTGCTCTAACCACTGAGCTACACCCACCACATTGAACTTTCTTTGCAAAAAACCGCCGGCCCTGCGCAAGAACACTTGGCCGCCTTTTTCCATATATTTACTGGTCGGGGCGAGAGGACTTGAACCTCCGACCCCCTGCTCCCAAGGCAGGTGCGCTACCACTGCGCTACGCCCCGTTTCAGTTCATAAAATATAACAAAAAACACCCTTTATATCAACATCTTTAAAACAATTTACAGCCTCCCGCAGCTCTTCAATTCGTCATTTGTCCTTAAATAACGGTGATTTTAACGAAATCGAATGAGAGGTTTTATTAGAATATACCGCCCGCATATAGAAGTATTACTTTTTGCCCGTAAGTTCCCAACGACCGTCTTAATCCTTAACTATAAAACATACACTTTTCTTTGCCTGCTACTCCTTCGTGTTCGGCGCTTTTCTGTACACATATACTCCTGTCGCCTTTACGTCCCTTACTATTGAAGCGCCGTCAAACCCGAGTTTCAGCAGGTATTCCTCTATCCTTACTGCCTCAAGGTTGTCGGAAGCGCTCTTATACATCCAGGGATTTTTCGTTTTATCAACATTATGCTCTTTAAACATCGAGCGTTCCGGGTCCTTTGATACTCCCACATACCAGTTCATGTTGTTTCCGCCCTTAATCTTCACGTACTTCAAAATCGCCTCAATAACGTTCTGCTCAACCTGCGACATGCGTCCTCCGTTTTTTACGTAATCTCAATTATCGGGCTCGTCTCAACAGCGAGCATTTCGTCTCCAACACCTGTATCCGTAATTACGGTGAATTCGGAGCTGCCCTTTTCCTGAGGCGCGGTTATGCCCGGCCCGCCTTCTGTTCTCTCTCCAAAAACAACAACAACCTCTCCGCTCTTTATATTATACAATTCTATCTTCATGTCTCGTCCGGATACTGATGTTGAAGTTACTGCGCCTTCTGACACAGACGCGGTGAAATAACCCTGCTCAGACGGAAGCGTTGACGGCGGCGCAAAACCTTCCGGAACCTTTATTATGAGCGTCCTGTATTCAAGCTCGTTTTCATGATCAGAGTACCTTACAGTAATGCTGTTTCCCACTGTCCCGGCCCGGAGCTGCAGCGGCGAGATGTTCGCCTTGCCTTTTCCCGCTTTTTTATGAACAGGCACATCTACGGGCGCGGCTGCCTGAACCGGAGGCTGTTCCGGTTCTTTTACAGGTTCCAGCGGCGGCGCCGGCGGAGTCGCGGCTGTCGGCGGCGGCGCCGGCGGAGTCGCGGCTGTCGGCGGCGGCGCCGGAGGCATTGGCGGCATCGGTGGTACCGGCGGAACATCCGGTTCTGCCTTTACATACTCTTTGTCCGCCTCTTTTCCGGCATCCCCGTCCTTATCATCTTTTACCTTGTCCTTATCCTGTCCGCCTTCATCAGAAACCTGCGGTGACACAGGTTCAGGTTCCGGTATTGCCGCAGGCGGAGGCGGCATAGGCGGTGCCGGAGGCATTGGCGGCATAGGAGGGACAACTGCCGCTCTTTTTGCAGCCCCGGCTCCTGCTTCGGGTTCATTCTTCTTCTTTCTCAAAAACCAGAGTATGATTAAAATAACTATAAGCGCCAGAAGAAACATGACTATCATAACAACAGCGGATTTTTTCCCCTTGCCGCGTTTTTCATCCGTTCCTGCCGCGGCCGCAGCTTCATCCGCTTCATGTATTTGCTCAAATGCCTCATAAGCCTCTTTTTGTTCTGCTTTTTCCTTTTTTTCCGCAGCTTCAACAGCCTTTGCCGCATCCTCAACCCAGCCGGCTTTTGGCGCTTTTGCCTCGGCTATTACTCGCGTCTCAGGCTTAATCTTAGCAGCCTCTTTTTCTTTGGCTGCCCTTTCCGCCTCTTCCTGATATTTTACCGCCTCTTCCGCAGCATGGTCAATACCCACAGAAGCGCCTGCCATATCGCCCTTGCCCTTGTCCCCTGTTGTACTGCACCCGAAAAATATAAAAATTAAGATAACAATTAATGCCTGCATTGTGATTTTTCCGCCCATATAACACCTCCGGCTTAGATTCTTGTTTCTAAATCCGGTTCTGCTGCCCCTTCTATATTTCCGTGTATATTATAC
>DSBP01000188.1 GCA_011049465.1 bacterium
GTAACAACCATGCCGTCGTCCGCCCTTCCGTCCCACGAGACAAGCTGGGTATAGACAATACCGCTGCTTATCGGCTGGTTATATACCGTTGTTCTCACCCTCTGGCCCGCCACGTTAAATACCATAAGGACGGCGCTGTCAGCGTCCTGCGTTACCCTGAATATTACATCAACCGTTTCACCGGCTGCCGGGTTAAAGCTGTTTGTGGATAGCGCCATTATGGCATCGCCCGGCTGTGATACGCCCGGCTGTATCTGCACCTCGTTTGATGTTACAGAGCCGTTTCTGGCTACCGTCAGAAGCGTCAGCGCATCAACATACTCCCAGTACGCCCCGCCCTCAAAGGTGACAGCCCCTCCGCCGGTAGCGCTGTATGTCCATGTAAACGAGGCCGCGCCTCCGTATGCAGCAAGATTTACAACCTCAAGCGGATCAGGCCCTGATATAATGGTCACTGCACCGCTTCCCGATGCTGTCGGTGTTACAGAGAGCGGATTTATTGCCAGTGTCCTCGGCACAACAAAATCCGCGTCAGTCTGGCCGTTGTTCGTCACTGTCATAATAACGGTAATCATCTCATTTAAGCCTATTGTCGAGGGCCCCGCCCATAAGGCAAGCGCAAGCTGCGCTCCGGCCGGGCTTATGTTTATCGCCGACACGGCGGAAGCCGAGACAATGGTTGATGTCCCCTGATTTGTACCTTCTGCTGTCGCAGTTACAGAGAATAACCCCGGATTGGAAGCTGTAAATATCCATGTGAACCGGACTTCCTGCCCGACATTTATGGATGAATTCACAGGCAATGGCCCTGATACAAGCGATGCCAGCAATCCATCAAATAAAGCCACAGGCGTAACAGCAGCCGCGTTAACAAGGCCGCTGTTATTCACCGTCATAACAACCGTAATATTTGAACCAAGCGGCACAGGGCTCTGTATTGCCGTCATCGATAGAAGAGCGCTCAAATCAGCCTGCGGCTCTGTTACATTAAGGACAATATCCGTGACAGGCGAACTGATATTTCCGGCTGTATTGGAATCAACGCCAAGCACATTTGCCTCAAACAACACGCCGCCCTGCACTGTGGCAGAATATGTCCAGGTAAACGAAGCAATTCCGCCGCCAAGCACGCTTATGGAGCCTGTAGGCGCTGATAGGAGCTCAACAGAACCGCCAAGCGATGTGAAAGATGCCGTTGACGACACATTTGTCGCTGTAGCCTGCCCTGTGTTCTCAACTGTTACCACAAGATATACGGGCCTTGTTTGTGACACGCTTGTTCCGGGCAGCAGGCTCAGCGTGGATGAAAGGTTTGCAGCTGTCTGCATCACAATATTACCCGTTGACACAACAGCGCTCGCAACAGGAAGCCCGCTGTTCGCGTCTGTTCCCTGCGCGCTTGCTGTCAGCGTAAACGTGCCGGAATCATCAGCGGTAAATATCCATGTAAACTGCTGCTGCGCCTGTCCCGCGATTGTGACAGGAGGCGCAGGAAGCGGCCCTGATACAAGAGTAACAGAACCTGTTCCCGTAATTGTATATGACCAGTCAATGCCTGTATTAAGCCCGTCTGCCATGCCTGTATTTGTAACTGTCATCACAACAGTAAAATTATTTCCTGTATTGAGCCTGTTCGGCGCCGCGGCCATTGACGCTGTCAGGCCGGCCGGCGTCTGGACAACTGCGCCCACATTGCCTATATTGGAGTTAATAACCCCTATTCCCGAGTCCATTCCCGTGGCGTAGCCGCTTATGCTGAACGTCCCTATCGTGCCTGCCTCGTATACCCATTCAAACGTAACCTCATCGCCCACTGCTATGGTAACCGGCCACGGATACGCGGGCGGGTCTGTAATCACAGGCCCGGATACATAAGACCATCCTGTAAGGCCCGTAAGAGCTGTCGGCGATACATTGTAGGCATTTGAGGAGCCAACGCCGTTATTTGTAACTGTCATGGTTATTGTCAACTGCTGGCCCTGGCTCAATGTCGCCGGGAAAGATGCCATTTCAGCTGCAAGCGAGGCTGAGGCGTTTATTGTGATTGTGGCTCCGCCTTCAGCTGTTGTGAGCACGCTCAGATTGTTTGCGTCCTGGCCCATGGCGAATGTGCTGAAGGTTATTATTCCCTCTCCTGTTGCCGTATATATCCATGTGAACCTGTGAGCAGCGCCGGCATTGATGGTTACATTATTCGGCAGCGGCTCATACACAACCGCCGGCACCGGCGGAATAAGCCCTGAGCTTTCATAAACAAGGGCGACAGGGCTGACATTTACAGCCGAGGCGCTTCCTGAAGGCGCAGTATTTGTAACGCTCAGCACAAGCGTGAATGTCTGGCCGTTATACCTCTCCGCGGGCGAGACGCTGAATTCAGAGACAAGCTGAGCCGCGTTCTGGACAATACACATATTTGTATTTGCCGCAGAAGAACTTATAATACTGCCTGTATTAACATCTTCACCGGAGACATTTCCGCTGAGCCAGGTGGTCCCAAGCCCGGCCGCGTTGTATGTCCAGGTGAAGACAGTTCCCTGATAGCCGCTGAGCGTGACAGGCGCAGGCGATGTAAGCGGGATGAATCCTGCAGCGCCGTTTTGCGTAAGCGGATCCTGCGGCATTACGTTATTTAAAGTTCCCGCGCCCGTGTTTGTCACTGCCATGGTAACGGTTATTACCTGATTAATCGTGGCGCGCTCCGGAACCGTAAAGCCGGTTATAGAGAGAGCCGCTGATTTTTGAATTACCACATCATTTGTTGCCGATATGACGGAATTAACCTGATTTCCGGTGTTAATATCATACCCTCTGGCCCATCCGCTCCAGTTAATAGTGCCTTCTCCTCCCGGATAATCCGCTGTCACCACCCATGTAAATGTGCCCGACGCCCCGGGCGCAAGCTCAAGCGATGACGGCACAGGCGCAGGGTTGTTTGGCGAGGCAAAACCCGTGCCTCCTTTAAAGAGCTGTGTCGGAGCCACATTTATGGCTGTGGCTGAGCCTGTATTTGTCACAACCATCTCAATGGTAATCGTCTGCCCCTCATTTACAAGCGGAGGCCACGCGAACAGAGCCGACTCAAGAGATGGCGGCGGCTGTATGTCAACGGAATTAACCGCTGTATTCGCAGTATAAGGGCTCGTTGTGCTCAAAGCGCGCGAGCTGAACTCATACACGCCTGTAACAGCGTCCGTCACAAACCGCCACTCGAACAATGCCGAGGCGCCTACGCCAAGGTTGAACGAAGACGAGGGCGACGTAACAAGGCTGCCCGCTCCCGGCGTCCATGCCAGCCCGTCAGCCGTCACATTGGCAGCAGCGTCTGTTCCTGTATTTGTCACAGAGAGCCTTATGGTAAGCGTCTGGTTCTGCCCCGCGTTAGGCGACGGTATTATAATCAGTTCTGACGTGAGAATGGGCTGCTTGGCTATAATTTCGGCCATTGCTGTATTTGACCCGGCGTACGGAAGCGGCAGCCCTGTATTTACGTCTATGCCATTTGCGCCGCCGCTGAAGTTTACAATACCGGTAGCCGAAGCCGAGTATGTCCAGGTAAATATTACGCTCTGCCCGCCCGAAAGAACCGTACTTGCAGGTACCGGCCCTGTCAGATGCTCTATAACCGCAGGATTGTCATTAAACAGTGACGGTGTTACATTATTTATACTGCCGTCTCCCATATTCGAAACAGTCATCCTGACCGTCATTATCTGCTCAACCGCGGATATGGGCGGATAAACAGTAAGCGCGGTTACGCTCAAAGCCGCCGGAGCCTGCACGGATATATACTTGACCGCAGAATCAGGAGTGGTTAACAACAGCCCTGAATTCGCGTCAACCGCCTCCGCATTACCGCTGTAATAAAGCGTTCCCGAACCCGATGCAAGATATCTCCACTGGAACGACTGTGACGCGCCTCCTGCCACGGGTATGTACACAGGGGTGTCAAGAAGAGCAGCATCAGCTGTCCCCGCTGCATTTCCCACAACAAGGTTTAAGGCTGTTATATTTGCGGCTGCTCCGCCCGTGTTCGTCACTATCATGGTAACTGTTATCTCCTGCCCCGCGTTAACCGAGGCAGGCGCGTAAACATCTGACGCTATAACAGCTGCCCTTTGTATCTCAACAAGCAGCGAATTCGCGGGCTGCGAATTCTTCTCTCCGTCAATGTCGTGATATGCCGCGTATGCCGTAAACACCAGCGAGCCCTGCGAAGTCGCGCTGTATACCCATGTAAAATATTCTGACCCGCCGGACGCTATCCCCGGTGAGACATCCGGCCCGGAAAACAGAGTAATGGCAGCGCCGCTGTACGTTGTTACATTAACATACGGAGTAACGTTATGCGGAGCCTCTGTGGCCGCAGTGCCCGCGTTTGTCACGGATAATACCACTGTTATGTCCTGTCCGACGGATACCACGAGCTGTTCCACCGATACCTGATTCACGAGGAATGCCGAATCACCTATCAGCACCTGATTCGAAATATCTGTATTTGATGCAAGCGGCGCGCCGCTGTTTCCGTCCGTGCCTTCGGCACTGCCCTCAAAATCAAGCAGGCCGGGCGCTGTTGACTGATAGACCCATGTGAAATATGCCGCTGACCCGCCGCTTATTGCAGGCTGCGCCGCAGGCAAAGGCCCTGATACAAGATTAGCAGCTCCGCCTCCCGCAAGGACAAGCGCCGTGGGTGTTACGGCAGTGGCAGATGCCTGGCCGGTATTTGTGACAGCCATATATACGGTAATATTCTGGCCTGTCTTGACAACCTCGGGCTGTGCCGGAGACGCCCATATATTTGCGCTGAGCATGGCAGGCATCTGTATCTGAACCGTGTTTGAGAGCGTAAAGTTTGACGACTTAACCAGCCCCGAATTCTCATCAGTACCTGTCGCGTTTCCGCTCAACGTCACATGGCCGGAAGCTGTCGCGCTGAATGTCCATGTAAAGTATTCTGTCGCGCCTCCCGCTATGTTCTGGCTCACAGGCAGCGGGCCTATGGGCGGTATCATTCCGCCGGTTGACGACTCTGTTATAAAGAGCGTGCTCGGCGACACATCAACAGCCTCTGCCTGGCCCGTATTCCGGACAGCCATTATAACCTCAACCTGCTGTCCCACATTCAATGTGCTTCCCTGAATTGTAATGGAGCTGATTAGAGCCGCTGCCGACTCGACAAGTATGTTGTTTGTTGAGGCGGTCACGCTGTAATATGAGGCAAGAGTCCTCTCATCCTGTCCAACAGCCCTTCCGTAGAACCCAAGCGAGCCTGACCCGCCCGTTGTATAAACCCATGTGTATGAAGCCGCGCCTGTAAGCGCCGGTATTGACGCTGAAGCCGGCAGCGGCCCTGATATGCGGGTGGCCGCAGCCGTGCCTATCCTTGTAAGCGGCAGTTCAGGAGCGGCGTTTACAGCGCCTGTCTCTCCGGTATTGCTTATGGTCATTACCACTGTTATATTCTGGCCCGCTGACACGACTGACGGCGGCGTCAATATCCTCATATCATTATATGAAAGCTGCGGCGGGCCGTAAACAGTAATTGTATTTGAGCCGCCCGAACTGATGTCTTCTGATACCTCGCCTTCGCTCCTCGCGTGGCCTGTAATAACACCCGTGCCTGTCACTGCGGTTGTCCTGTAAACCCATGTAAATTTAGCAGCCGCGCCCGGCGCGATAAACGCGGACTCAGGAACCACATTGGCTATAAGCGTGCTTGGCTGTTCTACATATAATATATCCGGGGTTGTCGAAGGCGCATCAACTATGCCTGTATTAGAAACCGTCATTATTACAGTATACAGCTGATTAACGCTGAGTTCGCGCGGTATTGCCTCGATGTAGCTTGACAGCACGGGCACAGTGGGCCTTATGAGGGCTGTTCCTGTCGCAACAGCGCTGTCAACAACAAGCCCTGAGTTAGCGTCAGTTCCCGAAGCTGTTCCCGTAAAGACCAGCGAGCCCACAGATGTGGGGCTGTATGTCCAGGTAAACTCAGCAAATGCCGTTCCTGCTATATTATGGCTTAATGGAAGGGGCCCTGATACAAGCATATATGCGGCATCCCCGGACACTTCAAAACCGGCCGGTTCAACGCCCGCAGCCTGGGCCTGCCCCGTGTTTGTCACCCTCATCCTGACGGTTATCATTGTGTCAACACCGACAACCTGCGGCTGAACATAAATCGCGGCAGCGAGGGCCGCAGGTGTTTGTATCAGGTAATTTGTCTTTGAAGCAATCGCCGACTTTGTCACCTTGCTGTTGTAATCATATCCGCGAACCTCTGAAGTAAGATTTACGAGCCCGGCTCCGTTTGCCGAGAAAGTCCATGTAAACGACTCATTTGTACCCGACAAAATATCCGTAACATCGGGCCAGCCGCCGAGCCAGAGCGCGCTGCCTGTCCCTGTCGCGACAGTCGTCAGGCCGAATGCGTCCTCAATATCCGCGCCGCCCGTATTTGTCACATTCATAATAACAGTCATTACCTGTCCTACGCTTGCCTGCGGCGGCAGCACAGTTACCCCGCCTGTAAGCGCCGCCTCTGACTGAATAACAACTTCATTTGACCATGCCGGGTCAGAGTGTATTGTTATGCTGCCCCGCGACGGGTCTATGGCAGAGGCCCTGTTGCTGAAGGTAATTGTGCCTGCTGACGCGGCCGTGTACCTCCATGTAAATACCTGATGTTCTCCCGGATTTAAAATAGCCGCTGACACCGGATTGGGCCCAAGTATGTAGCTTAACCCGCCTGTGCCGTTTATGGCTATTGCGCCCGGCACAACAGACTCAGCAGCGCCCGTGCCTTCGCTTGAAACCGTCATAAGTACTGTTATGCTCTGGCCCACGCTCACCTGCGCAGGCAGGCCGCTGAATGATACTATGTTAACCGCTGCCGCGGGCACAACCTCTATGTAATCCGCCGACTCAACAGGAGTAATTGTGACCGGAATACCGCTTACAGCGTCAAACGCTGACGCGGATACGCTGAATGTCAAATCGCCTATGGCTGACGCCTGATAAGACCATGTAAACCTTGTTGAAGCGCCGCCCGCAAGGCTCGCGGCTGACGCCGGAGAGGGCCCGCTGCTGTAAACAGCTCCGCCTGCACCGTCAACAAGCACAGCCGTTGGCGTAACACTGTCAGCTGCCGCATCGCCTGTATTTGTTACTGAAAGTATAAGTGTTATGTATTCGCCTGTCCCTACCTGCAGCCCCTGCGATATGGCAAGAGCTATGTCAAGGCTCGCGGGTTTCCTTATTACAAGCGCGTTGCTTGCCGTATCAGAGCTCGAAACAACCACTTCCGAGTTCTCATCCATTCCTGACGCGTTCCCTATAAAGTTTATTGTACCTGTTCCTGCGGCCTCGTAGACAAAATCATAGACAGCGGACGCTCCTCCCGCGATATCCTGCGCCGCGGGCGGTGCTCCTGCGGGTATGGCTCCGCCGCCGCCGGCCTGGCTGAGCGAAGACGGGACAACACCTTCAGCAAGCGCCTGGCCTGTATTGGTAACAACCATACGCACTGTGAATGTATCTCCCAGATTCGCGCTTGACGGCGCGTATATGGCGGACACAAGCGCCGCAGGCTGCTGAACAGTTATGAAACCACTCGACGTTGATGACGAGGTTACTGTGGTATTGCTGTACTGAGCGTAGCCCTTCACACTGCTGTTCACAGCCAGCGTTCCCGCGCCCGCAGCTGAATATGTCCAGGTGAACCATCCGTTACCTGATACGGCTATTGTCCTTGATACGGGAATCGGCCCTGTCAGATAATCATACGCTGCCGTTCCCAGCCGTATAAACGGCTCCGGCGTTACGCCATTCGCCGATGACCCGCCCGTATTGGAGACATTCATTGTTATTGTTATGTACTGGCCGACCGAAACTGTCGCGGGTGCTATAAATATATCCTGAACAAGCTGCGGATTGGCGTATACAGTTACTGTATTTGTGTCTCCGGAGCTTACATCAACAGAGGCATACGCCCCGCTTCTCGCGAGCCCGGTTATCACTCCTTGTCCTGTTACTGCCTGCGTGCGGTATACCCAGGTAAATCTCGCGGTCCCTGCCACGGGTATATCCGCGGTATCCGGCGTAACCGGAGTTACAATATCACTGCCTATTTCAGTAAACAGTATGTCAGGGACGGTTCCCGGAGCAGCAACTATGCCCGTGTTTGATACGGTCATTATCACAGTATAATTCTGGCTCGTGTTAAGCTGTCTCGGCGACGCCTCTATGAAGCTTGTCAATATCGGGTTGTTTTCAACCACATTTACGCTGTTTGAAGTTACATTTCCGGGTAACGCAACATCAAGGCCGCTGTTGGCGTCAATACCCGCGGCTGTTACCGTAAACACAACCCCGCCCAGCCCCGACGGCGTGAATTCCCACGTAAACCTCGCGAAACCCGAGCCCACGATATTCGCTGACGCGGGCACAGGCCCGCTCACAGGCCCGGTTACTGTTCCTGATATAAAGTCAAATCCTACGGGTGTAACTCCCGTCGCCTGGGCCGCACCTGTATTTGAGACCGTCAGGATAATTGTAACGGGGTCTCCCTCGCCCACAGCCGCGGGCGCTGCTGTCATATAAGCGGTGAGCGCGGCCGGCGCCTGTATTAGAACCGCATTGCTTGAGGGTATATTTGAAAGGACAGGCTCAGAGGAGTTTTCATCTGTCCCTGCGGCGCGCGACGTAAATGATACTGTGCCCGCGCTTACAGTGTCATATACCCATGTGAAGCTTGCGTTTGTCCCGCCCGGTATGTCCTGCGCGAGCGGCGGCGTTACAAGGCTTACCGCGCCTGTGCCTGATATGCCCGGTTCTGACGGCAGCACACCCAGCGCATCAGCGCTGCCCGTATTTGTCACCATCATTACGAGTTCTAACTGCTGTCCGGCCGATACCTGCGAAGGCGCGGCTGTCAGGCCCGCTGTCAACGCGGCCTTTGTCTCTATTATTATCACGTTTGACCCGGCTGTCGCTGATGTTACCGTATTTGACAGATTCTCGTCCCAGCCGCGCGCGTTCGCGCTTATTGACTTTGCGCCGGCTCCTGTTGCGGCATAAACCCAGGTAATATACCCGGTCATTGTCCCATCTATGGCCTGAGTTACGGGCAGGGGCCCTGAGATAAGAGTCATTGTTCCGGGGCCTGCCTGCACTACATTTTCAGCCCTTACATCCGACGCATCACCCGCGCCGATGTTCTCTATCTCCATTATTACCGTAATATTCTGGCCCGTTGACACAAAAGCCGGGCTCATTGTTATGGATGCCGCGAGGAAAGACGCGCTCCTTATCTCCACAGCGCTGCTTGACGCAACCGTGCTCGCAACTGTCTCTCCTGTATTATTATCCGTGCCTTCTGCTCTCGCAGTAAAATCAACGAATCCTATTACCGCGCTTCCGGTATATACATATGTAAATGACACCGCCGCTCCTGATGCCAGATTTACCGTCCCCGCAGGCACCGGCCCTGACTTGTATATTGCTTCGCCGTCAGGCGGCCCCGCTGCCCTGTCACCTATATCCGCAACGCTTACGCCCGACGCGCCTGCTTCCCCTGTGTTCATCACTGTCACTACGACGGTTATATCCTGCCCGGAGCCCACAATCGCGGGATACGCGTTCACTCCGGCCGTGAGATTGGCGCCTGTCTGAATTGTCAGCACATTGGAATTTACCGCCGGTGAAGATACTACGGCCACTGTATTAGCGTCTGTGCCTGAAGCGTTGCCGCTAAACACAAGCGTTCCATTGCCCGCCGCTGAATATGTCCACGTGAATACAGCCGAACTGTTGCCCGGTATTGACACTGAAGCGGGCGACGGCCCGTCAAGATATACTGCACCGCCGGAACCTGACTGGCTCAGCACTGACGGCACAACACCATTGGCCGCTGTCTGCCCTGTATTTGTCACAACCATTACAACCGTCACGAACTGGCCTATGTTCTTTGTTGACGGCACATGCAGTGATGACACAAGCGCTGCGGGTGACAGTATTGTCACATAATTCGAATTGGCGTTTGTTGATGTTATTGTCACATTACTGTACTGCGCGTATCCGTTCACCCTGCTGTTAACAGCCAGCGTGCCCGCGCCTGTCGCCGTATATGTCCATGTGAACCACGCATTTGCGCCTGACGCTATGTCCTGTGACCCGGGAATCGGCCCGCTTATGTAAGCGTATGTCCCTGTCCCGACCCTTACAAGAGGATCAGGCGATACGCTCTTCGCGGTTGACCCGCCCGTATTCGACACATTCATCGTCATCGTTATGCGCTGCCCTACTGATACCGTTATTGGTGTTATAAATATATCCTGGCTCAGCGAGGGCAGGCTGTATGACTGTATCACGTTGTTGCCGCAGCAGCTTATATCCGTGCTCTGCATTCCGGCACTTTCCGCAATTCCTCCTATTACCGACGGGCCCGCATCCCCGGCAGGCGGCATATATATCCATGTGAATTCCTGATACCCGCCCACGGGTATATCCGCGCTTGACGGCGTTAATGGCGTGTCCACTGACCCTATTGTTCCGGACAACACTGCCTGCGGCGATGTATTGTTTGCAGGCACCACACCAACATTTGAGACGCTCATGATTATTGTATATCTCTGCCCTTCATTAACAGCATTAGGCATTACTGTTATCCAGCTGTCCATTACAGGCCAGTTGGGCTGTACATTAACCACATTGCTCGTTACATTCTGTGCCATAGCTGCCGGCTCTCCGCTGTTTCCGTCGTTCCAATCCATGTTTGACACAAAATAAAGCGTTCCTGTTGTGTCCGCGGAATATATCCATGTAAAGTTCACTGCCGCTCCGGATGCAATCATGGCGCTTGCGGGAAGCGGCCCTTCCACATATGAATAAAACGCGTCTCCATTAACCGTAAAACCCGACGGCGAGGCATTGTCTGCTGACGCGCCGCCCGTATTCGTCACTGTCATTACTACTGTTATTGTGGATCCAACACCTATGGGCGCAGGCAGGGCCGTCATATTCGCAATCAGCGCCGCCGGCGTCTGGATTAATACGCTGCCGCTTGTAACAGTTCCCGTCCCCTTTGCAAGCCCGGAGTTTTCATCCGTCCCTGACGCTGATGTTGTAAACGAC
>DSBP01000029.1 GCA_011049465.1 bacterium
CTTCTGTCCCCGCCATAATATAATGGGTTAAAAACAACGGTGGCGTATGCTGGAATACTTCAAGAAATGTGTGGATGAGAGCTGTGTGGTCAAGAAAGAAAGTTTTGAATCTAACCGTGAAAACCTTCAAAAAGCCGCGGAGCTTATTGTTGAAACCCTGCGGCGCGGAAAAAAACTCCTTGTTTTCGGCAATGGCGGGTCAGCCTCTGACGCTCAGCATTTTGTCGCGGAATTTGTGGTCAGGCTCAAGCTTGAGAGAAGGGCATACCCGGCAATAGCCCTTAATACGGACACGGCAATACTCACCTCGTGCGGAAATGACTACGGTTATGACAGGGTATTCAGCCGGCAGGTGGAAGCGCTGGCGTGCGAGGGCGATACAATCATCGCCATATCAACGTCGGGAAATTCCCCCAATGTCCTCCTGGCAATTGAGGAGGCACGCCGCAAAAAGGCGCATGTCATGGGCCTGACAGGAGAGAGCGGGGGAAAGCTGGCGGATAAATGCGATATCCTTATAGGCGCCAAATCAAAAGAGACTATGAGGATTCAGGAGACGCACATTATGTTTCTTCACGTTTTGGCTGATATAGTGGAGCGGACACTTGAAGGGGAAAAGATATGAAAATCCCGGGCAGGGCAAAACTTTCCCGGCTCATAAGCGGGTTTAAGGGGAAAAAGATACTTGTCATCGGCGACCTTATGGTTGATGACTATATTTGGGGAGACGTGGGAAGGATATCGCCCGAGGCCCCGATTCCTGTGATTGAGGTAAAGAGGGAGGAGTCGAAGCCCGGCGGCGCGGCAAATGTGATGCTGAACCTCATTGAACTCGGGGCAAAGGTCTCGGCTGCCGGCGTTGTGGGAAATGACGCCAACGCGTACAAGCTTCTCAAATACATGAAATCAAGGGGCATAGCCACGCAGGCTGTAATAGAGGACCGCAAAAGGCCGACTACCGTAAAAACAAGGGTAATAGCGCACCAGCAGCAGGTTGTCAGGATAGACAAGGAAAAAAAGATTCCGCTGAGCGCGTCGGTAATTGACAGGCTCGTGGCCGCCGCGGTAAAAGCGGCGAAGCGGGCGGATGCCGTGATTTTTTCCGATTACAATAAAGGCGTGCTTATGTGGCAGACAGTGGAGGCCGTAACCGCGGCAGCGGCCGGAAAAATAATAACAGTTGACCCCAAGCCGGCAAATATAAAAATATTCAGGAATATTACGCTTATAACCCCGAACAAAAAAGAGGCTGCTGAGGCCGCGGGAATAAAGATACTTGAGGAGGCCGACATAAAGAGGGCGGCTTCCGCGTTAAAGGCAATGATAAACGCCGAGGCAGTGCTTATTACGAGGGGCGAGGAGGGGATGACGCTTTATGACGGCGAGTCGATAAGGACAATACCCACGCTGGCGCGCGAGGTGTATGATGTGACAGGCGCGGGGGATACGGTAATAAGCGCGGCAACTCTGGCGCTTGCCGCGGGAGGCAGTTTTATTGAGGCCGCGGCGCTCGCGAATATCGCGGCGGGAATATCGGTGAGGGAAGTGGGCGTGGTTACGGTCAGCCCCGTGCAGCTTAAAAAGGAACTGCCGCAGTGAAGAACCCCAAAATAATAAGCCCGGGGGCTCAACTTTTGAAAAAAACCGGGGCGCTCAAAAAACAGGGAAAAAAAATTGTCTTTACAAACGGATGCTACGATATCCTTCACGCGGGCCATGTCAGGTTCCTGAATAAGGCAAAAAAAATGGGGGACGTGCTTCTGCTTGCCTTAAACAGCGATGAGTCCGTGCGCAGGATAAAGGGGCCCAAACGGCCGATTACGCCGCAGGCCGAGCGCGCTGAAATAATGGCCTCGCTCTCGAGCGTGGACATTGTCTCTTTCTTCAGTGAGGATGACCCGTATAACATAATTAAAAGCGTTGTCCCAGATGTGCTTGTAAAGGGAGGGGACTGGGCAATAGGAAAGATAATAGGCGCGGATATTGTGAGGGCGGCCGGCGGAAGCGTAAGGAACATCAAGTATGAGAAAGGGATGTCGACCACCAATATCATAGCAAAAGTGCTTAAGGTTTACGGGGGCGCAAAATGAATATAATTGGAGTCATACCGGCCAGGCTCAAGTCCACGAGGCTTAAGGAAAAGATGCTGGCAAGGGTAAGCGGAAAAACCCTTGTAGAGCATGTTTACTCAAACGCGCTGAAATCAAAGATGATAAGGAAGCTCTATGTGGCGACGGACAGCGCGGCGGTTAAGAAGGTAATTGAGAAGGCGGGCGGCAGGGCTGTCATGACCCCGAAAACCTGCGGCTCGGGCACGGAAAGGATAAGGGAGGCGCTGAAGACAATAGGGGGAAACATCAACGACATAATAGTAAACATACAGGGCGACGAACCCCTGCTCGAGCCCGCGAATATTGACAACGCGATACGCGCCCTCATAAAGGAGCGGGAATGCGACTCCTCGACGCTCGCGTCCCGAATAGGGGATGAGAAAGAGTTTAAGGACCCGTCAACAGTAAAGGTTGTGACGGACGCGTCAGGGTGCGCCATCTATTTTTCAAGGGCCATGATACCCTTTCCCCGCGACGGAAAAAACGTAAACGGTGCCGCGTTAAAGCACATAGGGCTTTACGCTTACAGGCGGCACGTCCTTGACAGGTGGCTCAGGATGAAGTCCGTTTATGAGCCGTATGAAAAGCTTGAGCAGCTCAGGATGGTTGAAAACGGATGCAGGATAAAGGTTGTAATATGCAAAAGCAGGTCAATGGGGATAGACACTCCAAAGGACCTGAAAAGGCTGAAACAGCTCCTGAAATAAAACAGAGGTTTTATGTTCATGCCGGCGTTGAAGTAAAAGGGAACGGCCTGAAAAACCCGCGTGGCGCGCAACGGCTTGCGCGCCGCGGATACGGGCGGCCGAATTTCCCGGCATGGGACAAAACAAGAGGTGCTTAATGGACAGGAAATACATTATCGTGACCGGCGGAGTGGTCTCCTCGCTCGGCAAGGGTATAGCGGCATCCTCAATAGGCGCGCTTCTTGAGGCGCGCGGCATAAAAGTCACAATGCAGAAACTTGACCCCTACATAAATGTCGACCCCGGGACAATGAACCCTTACCAGCACGGTGAGGTCTTTGTGACCGAGGACGGAGCGGAGACAGACCTTGACCTCGGCCATTACGAGAGGTTTACAAGCGCTTCCCTGTCGGCCGTTAATAACTTCACGACGGGAAAAATTTACAGGTCCATAATAGAAAAAGAGCGAAGGGGCGAGTACCTGGGCAAGACGGTCCAGGTTGTGCCGCATGTGACAAATGAGATTAAGAACAGGATAAAAGCCGCCGCGAGGCAGAAGAACACGGACGTTATTATTGTTGAGATAGGCGGCACCGTGGGAGACATCGAGTCCCTGCCTTTTCTTGAAGCCGCGAGGCAGCTGCGCCAGGATGTCGGCGCGGAAAACATCCTTTACGCGCATCTCACCCTTGTTCCCTACATAAAGGCAGCCGGCGAGATAAAGACAAAGCCCACACAGCACAGCGTCAGCACGCTGCGCTCCATAGGCATACAGCCCGACCTGCTCATCTGCAGGACAGAGGTGAAGATTTCAAAGGCTGAGAGGGAGAAGATCTCCCTTTTCTGCAATGTTGAGGAGCGCGCGGTTATCCAGGCGCTTGATGTCTCTTCCATATACGAGGTTCCCGGAATGCTCGGCAGGCAGGGCATTGAGGATATAATAATAGAAAAGCTTGGGCTGAAGGCCCTGAAAAAAGGGGCGGATAAATGGAAAAAGATTGTGGACAGGATAAAAAACCCGGCAACGAGGGTGAAGATATCCGTTGTGGGCAAGTATATTGAGGTTCAGGACGCCTACAAGTCCATCAAGGAAGCGGTTCAGCACGGCGGCATAGCCAACAACTGCGGCATTGATTTCAACTGGATTGACTCGGAGACGCTTGAGCGCAAAGGCGCGGCAAATGAGGCGCTTAAAGGAAGCGCCGGAATACTCGTGCCGGGCGGATTCGGCCTGCGCGGGCTTGAAGGCAAGATAAACGCTATAAGATACGCGAGGGAGAACAGGGTGCCGTACCTGGGCATCTGCCTCGGAATGCAGTCCGCGGTAATTGAGTTCGCGCGGAACGTGATGAAACTGAAGGGCGCGAGCTCGACTGAGTTTGACAGGGAAACCCAGCATCCTGTCATAGCGCTTCTCGAGGAGCAAAAGAGCGTGAAAAACATGGGCGGCACAATGCGGCTCGGCGCGTATCCGTGCAGGATAACTCCGGGCACAAACGCTTACGCCGCTTACAGGGAAAAGGTTATTTTTGAGAGGCACAGGCACAGGTATGAGTTTAACAACGCCTACAGGGAGGGCTTTGAGGCAAAGGGCATGGTTATTTCCGGCGTGTCGCCGGGCGGCGCGCTTGTTGAGATGATTGAGCTTAAAAACCACCCGTGGTTTACGGCTGTCCAGTTTCATCCCGAATTTAAAAGCAAGCCGATGCTGCCGCACCCGCTTTTTAAGGGGTTCATAGCGGCTGCGCTGAAAAACAAAAGGAGGGGCAGAAAAAAATGACAGAGATGCCGGGAAAGGGGCTCGAAGAGGATATTTTAAAATTCATGCAGACAAAGCACAAGTCCGCGCAGGCGAAATACAACGCCATCCAGGCGCTGGCTAAAAAATACAACATGCCGCTTGAGAAACTTATAAAAAACATAATAACAGGATGGGTGAATGATGACAGGGAAAAGAGGTTCAGCTCGAAAAACAGCAAAGGCACGGGAAAAATCCTCTGATAATATTTTTAAGGGTTTCTTTTTCATAGGCGGCCCCTGCGTAATAGAGGATGAAAAGACGGTAATGCATACCGCGGAAAAGCTGAAGGAGATAACCTCTTTTTTAAGCGTTCCTTTTGTTTTTAAGGCGTCATACGACAAGGCAAACAGGAGCTCGTCGAAAAGCTACCGGGGCGCGGGGCTGGCGCAGGGGCTTAAAATACTCGAAAAGGTAAAGAGGAAGTTTAAGGTGCCCGTCCTGACGGATGTTCACAGCGCGCAAGAGGCGAAAGAAGCGGGCAGAACGGCTGACATAATACAGATACCCGCGTTTTTATGCAGGCAGACCGACATACTCGCGGCCGCGGCAAAGACAGGCAGGATGGTGAATGTAAAAAAAGGGCAGTTTTTATCGCCGTATGAGGTTAAAAATATCATCGAGAAACTGACCAGCGCCGGAAACAACAGGATACTGCTGACAGAGAGGGGTTTTTCTTTCGGATACAACAACCTTGTTGTTGACATGAAGTCCATAGCCATAATGAAAAAAACCGGGTATCCGGTCATAATTGACGCCACCCACGCGGTTCAGAAGCCGGGCGGCGCGGGCGACAGGAGCGGTGGAGAGAGGGAGTTTGTTGAGGCAATAGCAAAGGGAGCGGTTGCGGCCGGCGCGAACGGGCTGTTTCTTGAGGTGCATCCTGACCCCAAAAACGCGCTCTCCGACAAAGAGACGCAATACCCGCTTGATTCGGTGATGACGCTGCTGTATAAGGTGAAGGAAGTGTATGAGGCGGTTAATTAAAACAAATTCAATTTATATTGGATATTTGATATTTTATAATTAAGACGAAGCCGAAGGGGTGTTTTTCCCTCTCTCCTTGCAGGGAGAGAGCCGGAGAGAGGGTGCTGTCGTGGAGTCGATTTAAGAGGGTGAGTGTTTGACCGGCGGTTAACAGGAATCACGAATTATCTTTATGTTGAATGGAAATATAAATGGAAATGTAAATTGTCTTTAAGGAGTTTATTGATGAAACCGCACTACACAGCATACATAGACGGCGCGAGCAGCGGCAATCCCGGGGACGCGGGTATCGGCATAGTTGTATACCGCGGGGATGAGGCTGTCTTAAGCATATCCAAATACATAGGGAAGCAGACCAATAATTACGCGGAGTACACTGCGCTGCTCACCCTTATAGAGGCGCTGAAAAAACACGGCGTAAAAGAGGCAAAGGTCTATTCTGATTCCGAACTTGTGGTGAGGCAGCTCTCGGGCGTATAGAAGATTAAAAATGAGGCGTTGAAAATCCTCGCCTCCAGGATACAGGCCGAGCGGAAGACAATAAAGCTTGATATCGCGCATGTGCCGAGGGAGCAAAACAAAGAGGCGGATAAGCTTGCGAAAGCCGCGAGCGTGAGGGCGGGCGGAAATGTTTGAGATGCTGGCGGTCTTCTTTCTTGTTATCCTGGGGTTCACGGTATTTGCCGCAATAAAATACGGGTTCAACATAATATTCATATACATACTTCTATTTTCGTTGATAGTTGTCGTATGGGCCATAGCCGCGATAGTGACCGGAAAAAGAGACAATGACAGGGATTAATTCCGCGGCAGTCAAAAAAATGGCCGTGTCCGGATTTGAACTGTGGGATATTTTCCGCGAGAACTCGACTGCGTCCGTCATAACATTTGAGAATAACCGTGTTGACAGGGTATCAAAGGGCTCGGACAGCGGCATAGGATTCAGGGGGTATAAAAAGGGCGCGACCGCCTATCTTTTTACAAATGATATTAAGGCGCAGGCTGATGCTGCGGCGCGGCTGGCAGCGCGACCCGCAGCCGCAGGCGCGGTGTTTAAGGCTATGCGCGGAAAACCCGCGTTTGTCAACCGTGTTATAAAAGATCCGGAAGGCGTGAGTGACGTGAAAAAGATAAAGCTTCTCATGCGGCTTAATGATGTTGTAAGGGCCCAAAACAGCGCTGTCAGGCAGGCAAGCATCACATATTCGGAGAGGGCAAGGGAAATAGAGATTGTAAATGACCTCGGCGTTTATGTCAGGGAAACACAGGTTTACACAGCGCTGGTTATAATGGTTGTGGCGGCGCGCGGCAACAGGATAGAGACGGCGCACAGCGTTATCGCGGGTGCGGCGGGCTTTGAGCTGATTGAAGCGGGCGGGATTGAGAAAAAAGCGCGTGATACGGCGGCGCTTGCGGCGAGGCTCCTTAAAACAGACAGGCGGATAAACGGCCCCATGGCAGCGGTCATATCGTCATCAGCGGGCGGCACAATGATACATGAGGCGGTCGGACATTCTCTGGAGGCTGACCTTGTGCAGAAGGATCTTTCCACATACAAGGGGAGAAAGGGAAAGGTTGTGGCGTCAGGGCTTGTAACCGTGCTTGATGACACAAGGCTGGCGGGCAGGCGCGGGTCATATTCATTTGACGATGAGGGGGTTGAGGCGCAGTCCACGGTTCTGGTTGAAAACGGCGTGTTGAAAAATTTCATCTATGACAGGGAGACGGCCCTTAAAGACAGGGCGGTTTCTACGGGCAATGGCAGGCGGGAGTCCTACAGGTTCAGGCCCATACCAAGGATGACAAATACAATGATAGCGCCGGGTAAAGGCGCGGCAAAGGACATAATAAAAGATACGAAGAAGGGCATATTTGTGGCAAGGATGGGAGGAGGCCAGGTAAATACGGTTACAGGCGAGTTTGTATTTGAGGTAAAAGAGGGGTATTTGATTGAGGGCGGCAAGGTGACAGTGCCGGTCCGCGGCGCGACGCTTATGGGTCGCGGTGAAGAGGTCTTAAATACCATAGACGCCGTAGCCGGCGACCTGGGCTTTGATTCCGGAACCTGCGGCAAAGACGGCCAGGGAGTGCCGGTCTCCGACGCCCAGCCGACAATAAGGATACCGAAGATACTTGTGGGAAGCAAGTGATTCTTCTCCAATTGACACCCGTATTTTTATATGTTATTGTTATATAATTTTAATACTAATTTACCGGAGGCAGGAGTGAAGCGCATCTTTTTGTTGGTTTTTGCGGGTGTTTTTCTTGTTTCCTGCGCCGGGCAGGGTGAGTTATATGAAACTCCGGGGCGGATTGCGGTTGTTCCGGAGCCTACGCATACAGCTACCCTTCAGCCGGTTATTGAAGAGGCAAAGAGCGGGGAAAAGGAAAAGGCCGTTGCGCAAAAAAAACCTGTCGAAACTGCCCCTTCCGCTGCGGCAACCGCTGTTCCTGCGGTAAAAAAAGCAAAGCCAAAGAGGGACGATTCGCCTGATTTTTACCCTCTGGCAGTGGGCAACACGTGGTACTATGAGGGATATAAAAAAATCGCTCCCGATACAATGGTGCAGGCAAAGGGCGAAATAATAAGAATTGAGGAAAAGGACGGGATAGAGTATTATTATGCCTACTCGCCAAAGGTGAACATACGGTACCTGGTACGCAAGGACGAGTGGGGAGCATACATGCGGGTAATCAGATACCCCTTTCCGGTATTCGGGTTTTCGATAGATGTTGATATTGTGCCTGAGATGCCGTTCATAAAGTTCCCGCTTAAGGAGGGGACTAAGTGGACGCATAGGGCAAAGGCAAAGACATGGGTCCTGTTTCTTTACATAGAGCGAAGCATACATGTTGATTTTGAGGTCGCGGGAAAAACAATTATTAAGACAGATGCGGGAGACCTGGAAGCGTGGCACATAAAGGCTACGGTGGATGAGGGCGACGGAAAAGCAGCCCTTGATGAATACTGGTACGCGAGGGGCGTGGGTTACGCGCGCGCCGATGCGTCCGGCCATTACGCGCAGGTTGTGGGATATAAAATATATGACGAGAAAACAGGCGCTGTCAGAGAAAAGGCGCCTCCGTTAGAGGTGGAAAAATATGAGTAATAAAAAAGCGGCGGCCTTCAGGCGCGCGATGTTATTTTCGTTTGCGGCATTGCTTATGTTCGGCGGCTGCTCCATGAAACGTATGGTGGTAAACTCAACCGCTCTTATTATGGACGATGTAATAGAGGCTTTTTTTGAGGAAGAAGACCTTGAGTTCGCGCGTGAGTCGGCGCCTGCCAATCTCAAACTGCTTGACGGGTTGATTAAAGGCTCCGGATATAAAAACGACGGCCTGCTCATTAAAGGGGCAAAGCTTTACGCCATGTACGCCATGGGGTTTCTTGAGGACGCTGCGCTTGACAGGCGCGCGGACAGGGAAAACCTGCGCAGGGCATCCGTCTTTTATGACAGGGCAAGGGATTACGGCCTGGAGGTGCTGTCAAGAAACGCCGATTTTAAGAGGGCGGTGGCCGGAACGCTTGATGAGTTTAAGGCTGTGCTTCCTGCTTTCGGAAAAAACGATGTTGAGGCGCTCTTCTGGACAGGATTTGCCTGGGGCGAGTACATCAACCTTAACAGGAATTCAATAGCCGCAATAGCCGACCTGCCCAAGGTAAAGGCGCTAATTGACCGGGTGGTTGAGCTTGACGGCTCCTATTTTTACGGCATACCGCACCTCTTCAGGATTGTATATTACAGCATGCCGCCCATGTTTGGCGGCGATTATGAGAAGGCTCTTGCCGAGTATGAGCGGATAAACGGCATATCGGGCGGGAAATTCGCGCTCGCGCATTTCTTCATGGCAAAGTATTACGCTGTCCGGGTGCAGGATGAGGCCCTCTTTGACGAACTGCTGAAAAGGACAGAGGCTGTGGCGGACGACGCCATTAAGGAAAAGTTGTTTACGCTCGCGGCAAAGAAAAAGGCGGCCCTCCTGGCGCAGAAAAAGAAGGATTTGTTTTAATGATAAGGCAAAAACGCCGTAATCCCTAAAGGGGAAGCAGGCGTCAAATGTATGTAAGAGCAGTCAAATATGAATGCGGAGGCGGTTAATATGAAAAGAATAATTACGGTGCTGCTGGTAATGGGGCTCGCTGTATCACTGCGCGCGTCGGCGTACGAAATCAAATTCGCGACAGTCGCTCCCGAGGGCTCGACGTGGATGAATATTATGCAGGAATTATCCGACGCTGTGGAGGAGAGGACAGACGGCAAGGTGAGGTTCAGGTTTTATTCGGGCGGGGTTTCGGGCGACGAAAAGGACGTGCTGAGGAAAATGAGGCACGGACAGCTTCACGCTGCCGGATTTACTTCGCAGGGGCTCGGCGAAGTTGTGCCTGATGTAAGGCTGCTTAACATACCGCTTGTGCTTAAAGATGACGGAGAGGTTGACTATGTACTCTCAAAGATGGAGCCCTATTTTAACTCCAGGTTTGACAAACAGGGTTTTGTGGTTTTGGGCTGGCCCGAAGTCGGTTTTGCCTATGTCTTCTCGACAAAACTGATTGACTCGGCGGAGTCAATGCGCAGAATAAAGATGTGGGTCTGGGGGGACGACATACTCGTGAATTCGCTCTTCAGAAACATCGGAATAACGCCCATACCGCTCTCGCTGATTGACGTGATGCAGTCGCTGCAGACCGGATTAATCGAGGGTGTTTACGGCTCGCCTTTATCCGCTCTTTCTCTCCAGTGGAACACGCGGGTAAAACATGTGCTTGACATGAAGATTGCCTATGTGCCGGGCGGAGTGCTTATGACAAAGGCTTCGTGGCGGAGGCTAACGCCAGAACAGCAGAAAATCATCATGGAAGAGTCCAAAAAAGCCTTTGTTAAGCTCACGAAAGAATCAAGGCGGGAAAATGACGAGGCGATGAAGATAATGATAAAGCAGGGGATGGTGAGCTCAAAGATATCAGGCGAAGCGGATGCCGCCTTTTTCCGGCAGGTCTCTGAAAAGACCGCGGCCGAGCTTACCGGAAAATTTTACTCAAAGGAACTCCTCGAAGAAATGCTGGGGCACATAAAAGACTACAGGGCAAAGAGCTCAAAATAGATGAAACTGTTAAGGCTTGTAAATTACCATCTCTACAGGTTTCAGTCGGTTTTTGTCGTTGTTATATTCGGGGCGCTTCTTCTGCTCGCTTTTTCGCAGGTTTGCCTGCGTATTTTTTTCAGGAGCGGCATTGAGGGCGCGGATACGCTTTTAAGGTTTCTTGTATTATGGGTGGGTTTTCTCGGCGCGTCCCTCGCGACTTACAAGAACCGGCACATCAATATAGACATAATTTCGCAGTTTACCAGAAAAAAATCAAACAGGGCCATCATGGGGATAACCGGCGCCGCGTCGTTTATTGTCTCCGGTTTTTTATGCGCTGCCGCTTCTATTTTTGTCTTTGGCGAGGCCTCTGATACGGCAAGGGTATTTTTCATGCCCGTATGGGTGCTTCAGTCCGTTGTCCCGCTCTCATTCTTCTTTATGTCCCTGCGGTTCCTGCAA
>DSBP01000027.1 GCA_011049465.1 bacterium
ATAAAAATCCCCGCACCAAGGTGCGGGGTATTTTTGTTCCGATAAGTTTGCGCCTTGCGCATTGATCCCGATATGCTCATCCCCGGGCCAAGGCCCGGGGTATTAGCAACAGCGGAATAAAAATTTTATTTTTCAGCGCGCTCACCCGTATTATTTATTTTTTTCCAGCGCCTCAAGCTCTTCAGCAAGTTTTTTTATTTTCTCGACATGCTGCGCAACCATAACATCCGTTATTGTCCCCGGCGCTTCCTTTTCCAACTCGTAAATCCTCGCGCCAAGGTCCGCTGTCTCGTTGTGTATGTTTGTTTTGATTTCATTAATCTTCAGCCGCCTCTTCCCCTCTTCGGTCAGCTCCCCTGCCTTTTTGCCCGCGATTTCCGCCCCTTCCTTAAGCTTCGCCATGCCTTCTTTCATAACGCCCCGAATGTCTTCCCGTATTTTTTTCCAGTCCATACAACACCTCCTTAGTTTTTATTTATTCATATATTAACATCTTTGCATGTTTTTACAAGCATGATTATTCCTGTTATTATTTTCATTTTTCCCCTTGATTTTGCCCCGGTTGGTTTCTTCCGCCTTCTTCACCCGACAATCCCATGACATTTGACATTGCCGGAGCTGACACTCCCGGCCCGTTTGTTATTATTTCTCTTCCCCTCCCGCCCATCTGGCAGCCTCCTCACTGTCGTCAAACCCCTTAATAAGCAGCCCCTTGTCCTTTCCGATTTCCACGCAAAACGCCTCCCCTTCCGAGGCTCCAATCTCCTTAAGAATGGCAATCCTGCCAAAATCTCCGCAATAATCAGCAATTATCTCGAGAAAACTGTAGGCATCAAAAACGCCAAAACCGTCCTGCACTTCTGTAAAATCAAATACATACCCTTTTGCCGCTCCCATTCCCGCCTCTTTTATCCTTTCACAGCTTTGTCTGGCCTCTCCGGCGTCAAACCCACCGGAAAAATGGGCAAATACAACGCCGCTTCTTTCAGACATATGCATATTCAATAGTTTCCCTCCTATCAGCCGCGCCCTTTTCCTTGTCTCATTAAAGGGATATAGATTTCCGTCTGAAACTTTTCAGCCGTCCTTCCTCTGGCCGCCGCGCACTCAAAAAAATAGGCCGGCTGATTTTTTAGGTTCTTTTTCTCCATCCAGTTCCCGAATATGTATCTATAACTCACAGGAGTATTTTCAGGCGGCCCTCTGTGCATGAACTTTGCGTACCTGCCGGCTCCTATTTTTTTCACTGTCCCCGCTCCCGGCAGTTTCCATTTTTCACATCCTATCAGGACAAAAAATTCATCATCTGCCAGAATCTGCCTAATTCCTGAACTTTTCACAGCTTCTATATACGCGAATATTTTTCTGCCGCAGTTTTTAGCCGTCTCGCCGCGCCCTTCCCCCGCCTTAATAAAGGCTTTTCCGCTGTTTTTGACACACCCGTTCACTCGCAGCCTCCTACCGATTCCCCTTATTTTGAATTCTTTGATTCTTACAATTTTGGGTTCAAGGCTTATTCCGCCGCAGAGAATGTGCCTGACAGAAACCTCATCAAGCCTGTGTTTTTCCAGAAAATAAAAACGCCTTCCTTTTTTACGGTATGCCGCAGGCGTCATTCCAAACCGTTTCTTAAAGGAACGGGTAAAGACTTCCTGCGACTCGTAGCCGTATTCATAACTTATTTCATTTATGCTGCGCCGTGTTTTCAGTATTTTTTTCGCTATAAGCGTCAGTTTTCTGCCCCTTATGTAGCTTACCGCAGTCTCCTTAAAAAGCTTCTTAAAAACACGCCAAAAATTATCGGGCGACATCCCGGCTGCCAATGCCGCGCCCGCATAGGACACATTTGTTTTTATGTTTTTTTCCACATATGCAACAGCTCTGTTTATATTTTTTTCATATACAGTATATTTCATCAGATACCTCTTTTACCGCAATATACAACAAAGTCCCCGCAATAGACTTGACTTTTTTCGCCATTTTGCAGATGCCGAAAAAAAAACAAATAATTTTTCCCGGCACTCCTTTGATTAACCTTGGTATTATGCTGTAAGTTTTTTCCCGCTTTAAAACCTTTGCATGTTTAAACTTTCATCACTTATAGCTTTTATCTGATCAATGTCTTTCTTATTTGTCTTTTACTCTTACGTATTAGACGCCTGCCCGCCCGCGGCAGTTCCATGCTTTCTTATCTCTTTTGCTGGCCGGCCGTCAGCCCCGTAATAGTGCTCGGTAAAGATTTTTTTTCGCGTTTTAGCGGCCAGCTTCCTGATGTTTTCCTTATTTCCGCACCATTTCATGAGCTCTTCCTCACACGAAAACTCCTTAAGGCATCCGCTGCTACCGGGTTTTTTTATCACGCGCACCCGCGGAAAACTGTCGCTTTTCGGGTCCTCCATAATAAGGCCGTATTGAGCCAGCCTGTTTTTCATGGCAGCAAGCCTCTTTATCTCTCTTATCTCCGCTGTTCCCGCTCCTATCTTTTTTATCTCATCCGACACATATTCGCCGTCAACCCTGCCATTCAGTCCGTAACGGGTCTCTATTATCATTCTTCCGGCGTTATAATAAACGTCGTTAATGTGCTCTCCGTCAGCATTATAAGCCTTCACATAACCGCACCTTTTTCCGCCTATATACTCCCCCTCTTCGCGCAGCTTTCCGTAAGGATGAAAGACCGTAAACGCGCCTTCTCTCAGCCCGTTTTTATAAACATATTGAGACTGCCGGTTCCCGTTATTATAATAGCCCTCAACAACACCTTCCTTGCGCCCCATAACCAGCATTCCCCGGTTCAACCGTATTTTGCCCCGCATCATAAACGGGCCGGTAAGTTTTTCATCCTCAAAAACCAGTGCCTTTATCAACTCACCCGACGTCCAGTAAATCTCACCGTCCGAGAGCCTGTTTTTGTCATAATATGTCCTTGCTCCGAAACAGTTTCTGCCTTCAATGCAAAAACTGTCAAACCCCCCGCTGACAGCCTCTCCCTCCTTATTATCCGTAATATTGCCGTATTTATCCCGCTTCCAGATGGCGATGATGGAACCGCCGCAGTAGAATGTAATACTCTTTCTCTCCCACAAACAATACTGTTCCTTGCCAAGCGCAATCGAATTGTACTCATTTTCAGAATCAATCCAGGACTTTTGGTATTCGTGCCCCCCGCGTTCCTGATTTTCCCGGTTATCAGTCCCATAACTGTAAGACGAACCCCAAAACACAAACATAAAAATATAAGCACCAATTATAAAAGGCAAAAAATACATCACATAATCACCGGCAAAAAAGGTAATAATCATTATAATTACGAAGAGTACAGTGGCCTGCGTCTCGGGGTCTCTACTCATATCACCACCGCCTTTTTCAAAATCCCTCTATTAAATGTATAGCCGTAAAACAGCATGAAATCAAGTATTTGAAGCGGATTGGTTTCGCGAATTGACTCCGGATTCCATTAACCGATTTTTAGCGCTAAATATAAAGCATAAACCCGAATCTGTTAAGCTGACAAAATATGTGCGGACGTGATGCAACTGTTTAAGGTTCAAAGCTCAAAGTTCAAGGTTTCACGTTCCATGTTTCATGTTAACCACAGCACTTGACCGCCCCAAGAAAGGCAGTTTAAATTTAGAATTTTCAATTTACAAGTTAATACGATTACAAAAAAACCATTGCCCCAACACCCACCATCGCAGGACGGGGCTGGCAGTGGAAAATTTCGTCGAGAACTCAGGGCGCGTCTGTGTTGCGCGCTAAACAACTTCATCCCAAACATCAATGCACATCAGCGTTCAAACCGCCCTAACACCCGCGCAAGCCTAATCGCGCATATTCACGAGTCTCTGGCTGACCGGGCTCACCGCCGATGTAAATCGGCGAAATTTCTCCGCTGCCTGCCCCGGCCCACCTCAAGTAAAGACAATTTACAATTTGAAATTTGTAATTTGCAGGTTATACGGACACAAAACAGCCATTGCCCCAAAACAAAAACACCGCGGGGGTAACCGCGGGGTTTTTGTTTTGCTTATGTATGGAAGCCCGGTTTAAAAACTTAAACTGCTTTTCCCGAACATCCCAGCACGTTTTTAATCTTATTCTTCACAACAGCCTTAATCGCATCGCGCGCCGGGCCCAGGTATTTCCTCGGGTCAAACTCCTCAGGCTTCGTGGCGAATACTTCCCTGATTGTGGCTGTCATCGCGAGCCTTAAATCGGAGTCAATGTTTATCTTGGCGACACCCATTGCCGCGGCCTTTCTTAAAAAATCCTCAGGTACACCCTGCGCTCCGGGCATTTTTCCGCCGTATTTATTGCATTTCGCCACCAGCTCCGGCGGCACTGACGACGCGCCGTGAAGCACAAGCGGATATTTTTCCGGCAGGATATCCATTATCTTCTGCAGCCTTTCAAAATCAAGCTTTGCCTCGCCCTTAAACTTATAGGCGCCATGGCTCGTTCCTATGGCAATCGCGAGCGAATCAACGCCGGTCTTCTTGACAAATTCAGCCGCCTGTTCGGGGTCCGTAAACTTGGCGTCAGCTGCCGCGACATTAACGTCATCCTCTATTCCCGCAAGCTTGCCGAGCTCAGCCTCAACAACCACGCCCTTTGCGTGCGCATAATCAACAACCTGCTTTGTGAGTTTTATGTTTTCATCAAGCGGATATTTCGAGGCGTCTATCATCACGGAGGTAAAACCGCCGTCAACACACGACTTGCATATCTCAAAATCCTCTCCATGGTCAAGGTGAAGGGCTATCGGCAGCCCCGAATCTTCCTCAGCGGCCTTAACCAGGTGTATCAGGTATCCCGGCCTGGCATATTTTCTGGCTCCTGCGGATACCTGAAGTATAAGGGGCGCGTTTTCCTCTTTCGCGGCGTCCACTATTCCCTGCAGTATTTCCATATCATTAACATTAAAAGCGCCTACCGCATACCCTTCTTTATTGGCGCGTTCAAACATCTCTTTTGTCCCGATTAACGGCATCTTCAATCCTCCTTTTGGAATATTTCCGCTTAACACCGGCCGCTACTTCTTGGCCGCTTTTTTAACGGGTTTTTTCTTCTCTTCCTTTTTTTCCTTCTCTTTTTTCGGCTTGGCTTCCTTTACTTCCTTAACTTCTTTTGCCTCTTTTTCCTTTTTCGCGCCGGGCTTTTTAGTCTCTTCCTTTTTATATACCTTTTCACTGTCAATCAGCTCTATTATCGCAAGCTGAGCGTTGTCACCGGGCCTGTTCTTGTGCCTTATTATCCTGGTGTACCCGCCGTTTCTCGCGCTGTAAAGAGGGGCCACTTCCTTCACAAGCTTTTTCAGGATATCCCTGTTGTTAATCATTCTTGACACCTGCCGTATATCATGCAGTGTCCCTCTTTTTGCCTTTGTAATAAGCGGCTCAACAAATCCTCTTAAAACCTTTGCCTTCGTAATTGTGGTCATTATCCTGCCGTGAATAAACAGCTGTTTGGACAAGTTCCTCATTAAAGCGGCCCTGCCGCCCTTTGGCCTGCTAAATTTTTTTCCTCTCTTGCCGTGTCTCATCAGGTTGCTCCTTATGCTTTAATAACAATTTATCCGCTGCGCCTTCATTTTTTAACGGATTTTTTTATTTCCTTGATTATTTCCTTGTCTATTTTTATTCCCAGCCCTATACCCATCTCGGACAGAACCTCTTTAATCTCATTCAGCGATTTTCTTCCAAAATTCCTGTATTTAAGCATATCAACCTCTGACTTGGTTACAAGGTCAACAATTGTCTTGATATTAGCGTTCTTCAGGCAGTTAGACGATCGGACAGAAAGTTCAAGCTCCTCAACGCTCTTGCCCAGAAGCACCTTCTGTTTTTCCTTTTCCTCGTCTATCTTGTCTTCTTTAATCTCAACATCGCCTTCCTGCGTGATAAATATATTCAGGTATTCCCTCAAAATAAGGGCCGCCTGGGTAAGCGATGTTTCCGGCGTTATCCTGCCGTCTGTTTTGATTTCAAGCTCAAGTTTGTCATAGTCGGTTATCTGCCCGACCCTTGTATTGCCCACTTCAAGCTTCGCGTTTATAACCGGGGTGAAGATTGAATCTATGGGAATCGTGCCGATGGGCATGTCAGCCCTCTTGTTCTTGTCGGCCGTCACATAACCCCTTCCCTGGTCTATTTCCAGTTCCATCATAAGCTTCGCGTCCCTTGCCGTCAGTGTCGCGATGTGCAGCTCGGGATTCAGTATTTTAATGTCTGAATCCGCCTTGATATCGGCTGCCGTCGCCTCTCTTTCGCCTGAAGCCTCAAGGTATATCTTTTTAGGCGCGTCGCCCTCAAGAACAATTTTCACCTGTTTGAGATTGAGTATTATCTCGGAGACATCTTCCATCACGCCTTTTACCGTCTCAAACTCGTGCTGTACGCCCTCAATCCTTACGGATGTTATGGCCGCGCCCGGTATCGAAGAAAGGAGTATGCGCCTTAACGCGTTCCCTATGGCAACGGCATAACCGCGCTCAAACGGCTCGGAAATAAACCTTCCAAACGTATCGCTTAACTCTTCCTTTTCAAGCTTCTTTGGTTTTTGCAGGTTTTTCCATTTCATTATATTTTCCCCTTTCGCTTTTTTATTTTGAGTACAGCTCAACTATAAGCTGCTCCTGAACCGGTATCGTTATATCGGTCCTTATCGGGTCATTTTTGATCTCAGCTGTTTTTTTGTCGTAGTCAGCGGCTATCCAGGACGGCGAAGTCTTCTTTTTCTGCGCCGTTTCAATAGCCTTCTTGACGGAATTAATATTAAGCGTTTTTTCGGCAAGGGTTATCCTGTCCCCTACCCGCACAATATAAGAAGGCACATCAACCTTCTTTCCGTTAACCCGTACATGGCCGTGCGCCACCATCTGCCTGGCGTCGCGCCTGTTGCCGGAAAACCCAGACTTATAAACAGTATTGTCGAGCCGCTTTTCAAGAAGTTTCAGAAGATTTTCACCGGTGTCTCCCTTGAGCCTGTTTGCCTCGGTAAATGTTTTCCTGAACTGCCGCTCAAGCACGCCGTAAATCCTCTTCACCTTCTGCTTTTCCCTGAGCTGCTTTCCATATTCCGATATTTTCCTTCTCTGGTTGCCATGATGCACTCCGGGAATATACGGCCTTCTTGAAAAAGCGCATTTTTCCGTCATACACCTGTCTCCTTTAAGAAAAAGTTTTAAACCTTCCCGCCTGCACTGCCTGCATAACGCGTCTGTATATCTTGCCAATTTACTACCTCCTTGTTATCGTCAACAATTTCAATAATTAAGCGCGGGTAAAGCGCCTTATTTATACCCTTCTTTTCTTGGGGGGCCTGCATCCGTTGTGGGGTATGGGGGTAACATCCTTAATGGATACTATCTCCAGCCCGACACCCTGAAGCGCCCTTATGGCCGGCTCTCTTCCCTCTCCCGGCCCTTTTACATATACTTCCACTTTTTTAACACCGGCGTCAAAAGCCTGCTTCCCGGCCTTTTCAGCCGCAAGCTGCGCCGCAAAAGGCGTTGATTTTCTGGCGCCCTTCATGCCTACCATGCCGCCGCTTGCCCAGGATATTACATCCCCTTCCCGGGTGGTTATTGACACTATGGTGTTATTAAACGTTGATTTAATCCTGACAACTGCCAGTTCCGGAACTGCTTTTGCTTTTTTTGCCTTAGCCAAAATTAATCCTCCTTAAATATTTTTCGCCTATTTGGGAGCCGGCGCCGCTTTTTTCGCACCGACTGTTTTTCTCGGGCCTTTCCTCGTCCTTGCGTTCGAACGGGTCCTCTGCCCTCTTAAAGGCAGGTTCTTTCTGTGCCTTAAGCCCCTGTAACAGCCTATATCCTTGAGCCGCTTTATATTCTGCGACACTTCTTTCTTCAGGTCTCCTTCCACTTTAATGCGCCTGGTTGTTATAATCTCCTGAATTTTGTAAGCTTCCTGCTCCGTAAGATTAAACACACGGGTATCCGGGTTTACGCCGGCCTCGCTTAAAATCGCCTTGGAGAGCGAATCGCCCACTCCAAAGACATAAGTAAGAGCCGTTTCAATCCTTTTGTTTTTCGGTAAATCAACACCTGCTATACGCGCCAAAGTTAAGCCTCCTTAATCATTATAATTATGCATGCGGCGGGCATCATCCCTGCCTCTGCTTGTGTTTCGGGTTCTTGCAGATAACCCTTACCACGTTTTTGCGTTTTATCATCTTGCATTTCTCGCATATCTTCTTGACCGAAACCCTTACTTTCATCTATTGTTCACCTCATTTTTTCTTGTCTTTATTTTCAGGCCTCGGCCTGCCGCCGTGCCTGAAAATAATCCTGCCCTTTGACAGGTCGTAGGGAGAAAGCTGCACGGTAACCTTGTCTCCCGGCAGCAGCCTTATAAAATTCATCCTCATCTTTCCCGATACATGCGCCAGAACCTTGTGCCCGTTTGTCAGTTCAACCCTGAATGTAGCGTTCGGCAGCGGTTCAACTATGCTTCCTTCAGCTTCTATTAAATCTTCTTTCGACATCTTTACCGCCTTTCAGTTGATTTATAAGTGCTTCTTACTCTTTTGTAAGTATTATGGGGCCGTTTTTTGTTACGGCGACCACATGTTCATAATGCGCCGAGAGGCTCCTGTCCTGCGTAACTACGGTCCAGTCATCCTCAAGCACAACAACCTCAAAACCCTTCGCATTCACCATCGGCTCTATCGCGAATACCATCCCGTTTTTCAGTTCAGCGCCGGTGCCGGGATTTCCGTAATTGGGTATCATGGGCTCCTCGTGCATCTGCCTTCCTATGCCGTGCCCCACAAAATCCCTTACAACAGAGAATCCGTTTTCCTCGGCGTTTTGCTGTATCGCGGCCGATATATCATACAGCCTGTTGCCGTGAACAGCCTTTTCTATGCCCCTCTCAAGGCACTCGCGCGTCACATCCATGAGTTTTACGGCTTCCGGGGAGATCCTGCCCGCGGCCACGGTTACAGCCGAATCGCCGTAGAAACCGCCGTATTCCACGCCAAAATCTATGGAGACTATGTCGCCTTCCTTAAACACCCTCTCTTTCGAGGGTATTCCGTGCACAACCTCGCTGTTTATGGAAACACATACGGCTGCTGGATATCCGCGATAACCCAGAAAAGCGGGTTTAGCCTTCCTTTCAGCGACAAGCCTTCTCGCCTCAGAGTCAAGCTCTATTGAAGGCATTCCCGGCTTCACCATCTCTTTTAGCCTGTTAAGAACATACGCCGTAATCCTGCAGCTTTCTTTTATCCGTTTTATCTCATTTTCGGTTTTAAGCTCAATCATCTGCCAAAGGCCTCAGCCTTTTACCGCCTCTGCTATCTTTTCCACAATTTCATCAATTGTACCTTCATTCGCGTCCACGTCCTTTAATGCCTTTCTCTCATTATAATAATCTATAAGAGGCGCCGTCTGATGCCCGTAAACCTGAAGCCTCTTTTCTATTACATCTTCCTTGTCGTCATCGCGCTGGTAAAGTTCTCCTTCACACTTATCGCAAACGCCGTCTTTGGCAGGCGGCAGCGTGTTAACATTGAAATTCGCGCCGCATTTTCTGCACATCCTTCTTCCTGTCAGCCTCTTCTTTAAAATATCGTCAGTAACCTTGATATTGACAACCGCGTCAAGCTTAAGCCCGTTCTTCTCAAAAATCGAGGCTATCGCGTTTGCCTGCTCCACTGTTCTCGGAAAGCCGTCAAGAAGAAAACCGTTTTTACAGTCAGCCTCTTTTATCCGGTCGTCCACAATGCCCACTATTATCTCATCAGGAACCAGCAGCCCGCTGTCCATGTACTCCTTTGCCTTCACTCCAAGCTCTGTTCCTGCCTTTACCGCGGCTCTCAAAATGTCTCCCGTCGATATCTGCGGTATCTTATACTTTTCAATCAGTTTCTGCGAGTACGTTCCTTTGCCTGCGCCCGGAGGCCCTAACAATATAAGAATCATGCCCTTCCTCCTTGTATTAAGCCGTTTTCAGGCGGCCTCTTTTTCTACGCCCTTCGTCCCCGTATTCGTCCCGATTTCATGAACCCGTCATAGTGCCTCATCAGCAGGTGAGTCTCAATCTGCTGCACGGTATCTATTGACACGCCCACAAGAATGAGCAAGGTCGTTCCTCCAAAATAAAAACCGATGCCGGTCATCTGCCCCACTATATCGGGTATGACGGCTATTAACACTATCATGGACGCGCCGCCCAGCGTAATATGCGAAAGAATGTCGTTGATATAATCCGCGGTCGGCTGTCCCGGCCTTATTCCCGGCACAAAACCGCCGTTTTTCTTCATGTTTTCGGCAAGGTCCTTGGGATTAAATGTTATGGCCGTATAAAAATAGCAGAAGAAAATAATCAGCGCCGCGTAAATAACAGTATAAACAGGGTGCCCCGCCGAGAAGAAACTGTTAATCATTGACAGCGCGTTTTGAATCATGTCCGACTGCCCCGGCCGCTCAAAAAGCTTTGCCGCCATTGACGGTATAATCATTACCGACGAGGCGAAGATAACCGCTATAACGCCCGAGTAATCTATTTTAAGAGGCAGCTGCGTGGACTGGCCGCGGTATATTTTGCGGCCGACTATCCTCTGCGCGTACTGAACCGGTATCTTCCTGAATGACTGCTGCGAAATTACGGCGACAGCCGTCATCGCGAGCATTACGGCGGCAAAGAATATAACCTGGAAAACCGAGACGGAACCGGCTGATATAAGAGCCGATACATTGCCGATCTGCCCGGGGATTGCGGCTATTATTCCGGCCAGGATGAGCATTGACATACCGTTTCCTATTCCGTATTCCGTCATCTGCTCGCCGAGCCACATAAGAAATATTGTCCCGCCTGTCAGGGTAAAAATAGTCGTTAAAACAAACATAACCGAATAATCAGGGACGAGCTTTACCGCGCCTATCTCAACAGTCCTCAGCCAGAACGTTATGGCAAGGGATTGTATTATGC
>DSBP01000148.1 GCA_011049465.1 bacterium
AACTTGTCCGGTTGCGGTATATTTCAAGCGATGATTAGGCTTGGATTGCTGGGCTGGTCGTCATGAGCGTTCTGGCTGGTCGTCTTCCAGCGGAATTGCTGGTCGTCTTGAGCGGATTTTTCACCACTTGCAAATTGCAAATTCCAAATTGTAAATTGCCTCACTTGAGTTGCCCCGGGGCGGGCGCCGAAACGATTTTTCTTGACTTTGAGTGGATTGTGAGTATAATTGTTTATGAAAGCGCTTTCGTGAGGGGAATACTTTTTTGGAGTTAAAAAATGAAAAGGGTCTGGATGATTGTTTTTGTGTTAAACGTTTTTGTGACAAACGCCCTTTTTTCCGAGATAACAGCTGTCTCAAACGTACAACTCATACCTCCAAATCCCGGGCTCGGACAAACCGTGGAAATCAGGTGGCAGTTTACTGAAGACAATGACTGGAACGACCCGCGCATGCTTGTGGCAGTTTCAACCCAGTGCGCGTTAAGAAACGCGCAGATACCGGGGCAGTGGCTCGTTATAGGCGACAACTGTGTTAATCCTGCTCAGCCTGAGTACGCCACTGTTGAAGGGACAGGGTGTGATATGGGAAACAATTTCAGCGCCGGCATTCACAGCTCTACAGAGGCGGGCACATACACATTCAGAATACCCGATTCGTTGATTCCCGGGCAGACATATTACGCCATAGTGGGAATGAGAAATTACAATATATACCTGAGGAATTCGGACGTACAGGTTACGCGGCAAAACTGTGTTGCGTTTACTGTCCCGCTTCCGGCTCCGTATATTCAGCTCTCGAAAATGGCTGAAGGGACGACGGCTGACCCGGATGGGCTTGTACTGTTTACGATTAATTATGAAGCGGGAAATATAACCGGCGGTGTGATTACCGATGTTGTTGATTCGCGTTTTACAATTCTTGAGGTCTATAACGGCGGATCCCGCACAGGCCAGACAGTTACCTGGAACCTTGGAAACATATCATCTCCGCAAAAAGGTTTTGTCTCTTTTCTCGCGAGGTTAAATGCGGGCGTGGCTTCAGGGACGGTCATAAACAATACCGCGACAGGCTCAGCCTCGGGGGGTGTAACCGCAGTATCGAATAACGCGACAGTTACCGTATCCCAGCCCGGCATGAGCATCAATAAAAGCGTTTCGACGGCTTATGCGGATTTAGGCTCTACCATCACGTATACAATAAACTATATCAATACGGGGACACGGCTTGTTGAATACCAGAATTTTGACAGCGGCCCGGTTCCGCCGGCCGGATGGACATTTAACCCTGCCGGAGGGACGTGGACAAATGTGAACGGATATCTTGAACAGACACAGGTAATAGCGGGATATCCCGGGCTTATGAATGATACTATGACACCCGTACGCGATGCGATTTATCAGATTGACATGAGGATATCATCCGCGAATATCGGGCATTTTGACGCGACTTTCAGGTTTAATTCCTGTGACGGCTCTTCGTATCAGGCAAGGCTGCATTCCAACGGGTGCGGCGGGCTGACTGACCCGGGCAGCCTTATTCTTGAAGTTCCGAGCGGAATGGGAACGGTGACACTGGCGACAGTAGTGAATCCGCGCGGAATGGTAATACTCTGTGATGAGTGGTATTCGGTTAAGATAAAGGTTTCCGGCACAAGCATAATGTTAAAGGTGTGGCCGAAGGGAACACCGGAATACGGCGGGTGGGACATTGATATAACAGATAATTCGGTTTCGTGCCTCGGAGTTGTGGGTTTTCAGGCGAACGAGGGGCCCGCTGCGTGGGATAACCTTAAAGTTTTTTCGCTTGCCGGGACGACCAACAGCCCGCGGTTATTTGATACAGTGCCTGTGGGGGTTGATTACCTGTCATGCGCGGGAGGCACATCGTGCAGCAGGACGGGTTCGATTGTAAACTGGAACGTGGGCAGCACCGGCGCTGACGCGCAGATAGCCTCATGGAGGGGAGTGGTGAACGGAGCCTGCGGAAGCGTGATAACGAATGCGGCGGGAATTGATTCCAATGACCCGCCGCCGCCTGTTTTGTCAAACCTTGTATATACCACGATAATGTGCGACGCGACGCCCGCGCCTACACCGACGCGCACTCCCACTGCCAGCAGGACGAGGACAGTGACTCCAACATTTACAAGGACAGCTACGCCTGTGCCGCCGACAGCGACGTTCACAAGGACGCGGACAGGAACGCCGACATTTACAGGGACGAACACGCCTGTGCCGCTGACAGCGACGTTCACAAGGACCCCGACAGGCACGGCGTCGGCAACCCCTACGTTTACTTATACAGCAACGCCCACGCTTACACTGACTCTAACGCTGACAGGAACAGCCACGTTTACATATACGCTGTCATCAACATATACTCTCACCAATACGCCGTCTTCAACAGCCTCGCCGACATTTACGTTTACGATAACACCGTCGGATGATACTTATACAGTGACGCCGACCGTCACGCAGACATTTACAGAGACAAATACGTTTACGAATACGGCAACGCCGACCGGCACGCCGACGGCCACAGGCACTTACACGGCAACGGCGTCGCCGACGCATTCTTTCACCAATACGCCGTCTTTAACAGCCTCGCCGACATTTACGTTTACGATAACGCCGTCGGATGATACATTTACAGTGACGCCGACCGCCACGCAGACGCATACATGGACGCCTACACTGACATTTACTGGCACATATACCGTTACATATACGGAAACGCTTACACCGACAGACACTGGTACGGGCACTTTGACGCCGAGTTTTTCCCCGACATTTACTCTTACCGCAAGCGCGACCGTAACAATAACCGCGAGCGCGACGTCAAGCACAACGCCGAGCGCGACAGCTACGCCTGATTCCATGCCTGTAGAACTTAAGGTAAACTTAAGCGCTTACGGGGATGACCCGGCTCCGGGCGCGAGAATAACCTACAGGATAACAATTCAGAATGATTCGCCCAACCCTGTTTATAACCTGCGTATATGGGACACGCTCCCTCAAAATGTGCAGTTTTCCCATGCTCTTATTCCCCAGGCGCCCTCACAGGACGGGCAGTTTATTGAGTGGGATATGGACGGAACCGTTTTGGACGCATACTCGGTTTATATCATGGAGTTTGTTGTAATTATAACGCATGTTCAGGAGGGGGACATGATACAAAACATAGCCGCTGTTGATTACAATGACGGCTATTACCAGCCGGGTGTCGCGCGGCACCCGCCTGTTTATTCTGAAGCCTCCTTTTACCCCGAAGGGCTGCCCGTAGTGTTCCCGAATCCATTCAGCATGAAAACAGCCAAAGACGGCAGTCTTAAAGTGTTGAACCTTGTGCCCGGTTCCAGGGTTGAAGTTTACACGCTTTCAGGTGAAATGGTTTTCGCGTCCGAGGCGAAAAGCGTGCGCGTTCAGTGGGATGGAAGAAACCGGCGCGGCTATTATGTATCGCCCGGGGTTTATTATTATCTGATAACAAACCGCCGCACAGAGAGGGTTTACAGGGGGAAGCTTTTTGTGATGGAATAGCAAAAATGGCAGGAAAAAATCCGTTGACATATTTCTTGTTAACCAATATCATATCACCGGGTAAGTGATAAATATATAATCCGGAGGATTAAAATGAAAGAAAAAGTTCAAAAAGCAATAGAGGGATTAAGGCAGTATCTGCAGGCTGACGGCGGCGACATAGAGCTTGTCAGCGTTAATGAGGAGACAGGCGAGGTGCAGGTGCGGTTGACCGGCGCATGCCACGGCTGCCCCATGGCGCAGGTTACGCTTAAGCAGGGCGTTGAGACAAGGCTCAAAGAAGAAGTGCCTGAGGTTAAGACGGTTACAGCGGTATAAACGTGAGCGTATCCTCGTTTTGCCGCCATGAAAGAAACGGGGGATGCGTTTTGTTGAAGGGCCCTTGCGGGCCGGGACGTAAAGGGTGCGTGCTTATATCGGGCGGCGCCAAGTTCGCCGCAAGACCGGAGATGAAAAGCAAGGGGAATAAAGCAACAACTGAAAAGTTAAAACTGAAAACTGAAAGTTGGAAAAGGGAATCCAAAACAAAATCCTGAGCGGAGCCGAAGGATGAATTTGGAATTTTGAAGTGAAAGCAGGCTCTGCCCGCCCCGTCCTGCGTCAGTGTGTTTTGGGGCAAAGATTGCTTAGCGGCCTGCAAAAGACAAGGATTAAATACAGCGATGTGTTGTTTTTGTAGGGGCGATTCACGAATCGCCCAAAGCGGGTTGTATTTCAGGGTTTGTATTAACTTGCAAATTGCAAATTCTAAATTGTAAGTTGCCTTTAATTGCCTCACTTGAGGTGGGCCGGGGCGGCTAGCGGAGAAATTTCCCTGATTGCCATGTGCCTGATCAAGTTAATCTCAGGATAGACTGATGCGCGCGGCCCGGCTTACGCACTATTACGGGCGGGTCTGTTCTGCAGGCTTGTAGATTGGAGCAGGGGCGAGGAGTTGCTTATGCCTTTTCTAGGCGGTAAATCAGGAAAATTTTCCGCTACCCGCCCCGTCCTGCGATAGTGGTGTTGGGGCAAAGGTTGTTATGTATTTGTACTCACTTGTAAATTGCAAATTCCAAATTTAAAATTGTAGTACCTGAGTTTCTATGCTCCCGCTTCCCCGAGCAGGTATTTGATGTGTTCTTTTACGTGCGGGGTTGAGTTGAATGACAGGCCCAGAGCTGACTCTATTTTTTTAACCGAAAAACACGACGGGGCGGAGGACCAGCCCAAATCCTCCGTAATAATCTTTGACGATGAGCCGCTGTATTTAACCGCCCATTTGGCTATCTGTTCCCAGGTGATAAAGTTTCTGCTGAGCCCGAAAAAAATCTCATTGCTTATGCCGCTGTTAAGAAGCGCGGAGTAAACACGCGCAAGGCTGCCGGCCCAGATAAACTGCGTTCCGTCATTTTTGATAAGCTCTATTTTTTTTGACCTGATAGCCGCGGAGCAGATGTCCCTGAACCTCGAGTCCGGCTCCATTGGCGCGCCCGGGACAACAGGGTTGCCGAATGTGTAACCGGGCCGCACAATATTAAACTTAACCTTCCTGAAATAGGATGAGTACGCCGAGATATACAGTTCAACAGAGCCTTTTGACGCGCCGTAGAAATCAGAGGGTTTCCTGATATCGGATTCTGTTTTATCCCTTCCTTCGGGCATGCCTGCGGCGGCTGTTGAGGAAGTGTAGATGATTTTTTTCGCGCCGCGCTTTATTGCCAGCTCAATTAAACGGACGGAGTTCAGGGTCTCGTTTAAAATCATCTCGGGCCCGGTGTCGCCCCAGCAGAGAGCAGTATGAATAAGCGCGCCCGGTTCTTTGAGCGCGTTTTTAAGGGAGGAGAAGTCAAGCATATCGGCTTTCACGATTTTTACGCCCGAAAGGGAGGCGAGGGAAGGTACTTTTGACGGATTGCGGGCAAGGACGACAACCTGATATTTTTTATCGGAGAGCTCCTTTACCATATAACTGCCGATAAAACCTGTCCCGCCTGTTACATATACTCTCATTATCCCTCCTTAAAAAGCTGAAAGCGGCCTATTTTGCCTTTTAGATTGACACAAGAAACCAAATGCATTAGAATTATGTCATATTAGCCGTAAGCAGTAAACAAAAAAAACTGAACAGGAGGGGAAAGAATGAAGAAAATTGTATTGATTGTTTTGCTGGCTGTTTTTGTGTTTTCGCCGGTTCACGCCGCTAAAAAAGGGTTTGGGCTCGGGATTATCGCGGGCATTCCTACGGGCCTCAGCTACAAGACGTTTTTGTCCTCGGAAACGGCTATAGAGGCTGCTCTTGCCTGGAATTTCAGCCACAGTTGGATTACTTTCCAGATGGATTACCTTTTTATGCACAATTATTCCATTTTCAAGATTAAAGAGGGCAAGATGCCTCTGTTTGTCGGAATCGGCGGATATGCGTCTCTGGCATCGAACTGGATAAGCGCCGGCGTAAGGGTTCCTGTAGGCATAGCTTATGAGTTCAGGCAATCACCTGTTGACATCTTTCTTCAGGTAGCGCCTACCCTTGTCGTGATACCCGGAACCCACTTTGACGTGGGCGGCGGAATCGGAGTGAGGTATTGGTTTCAATGATGAACAACAAAAGGGGCGGGGCATCCCGCCCCTTTTTAATTTACGGAGCAGTCAACAGGGCTGCTGCCTGCCTGTTGTTTGTGGCGGTTTTCGCAGGCGCTTGTGTGTCGGGGGAATTCAGATATAAAAAAGTGTATGTTGAGGACTGGGCAAAAGCGCCCAATACGGCAGAACTGTATATTTTTGCCCCTCTTTTATCGGCGGAACTGAGATATGAGTTTGTCCTTGACGACTCTTTATCCCTCGCCGCAGGGATAACAGGAAGTTTGGCTGAATCCGGATTTGGATATGGGGCGCGGTTCGAGGCCAATTTCTACCCGCAGGAGCACTCGCTTAATGCCTGGTTTATCGGGCCGGGAGCTGCGCTCTTCTCTGACGCGTCAGGAGGAAGCATCTATTTTGCGGGAGGCGTGCAGGGGGGATACAGGTGGATAATAAATAATTCGATACCCGTTACTGCCAAAGTTATTGTTCAGTACGGAATAGGGCCGGAGGCGGAAAAGAAAATCGCAAAGGGGATCGGCGGGAGCGTCCTGTCAGGCGGCATCGGCAGCGGGATGGCGTTTTAAAACCTGTCCGCCGAAGCCTTGGCGAAGGCGGATTAAAGATTCCGCAACGGTTTGCCTTGTCAGGCATTATATAATATAGAGAGTTAAACCTGTGTTTAAAGGCGGAATAATGAGAAAAATCATATTAACCATCTTTTTTTGCGTGAATACGGCCCTGATTTTTCCTTCCATGTTTGATTTTGTAATGGACTGGGACGACTTCTCTGAAAACACGACAAATTTAAGCCATTATAACCATAAACCCGCGGGTGTATCGGGATATGTCTCGGCCGGCGCTGACGGAAGGCTTTACATAAATTCCGAAAGAACAAGGTTTCTGGGCTCCAACATAACATATTCATCCTGTTTTCCTGATGCGGATGACGCGGACAAGATAGCAAAACGAATGGCATCCTTCGGCATCAATCTTGTGCGCTGGCATCTGATGGACGCGGACTGGGGCGGAGAGCGGCTCATCAACTATGCGGCAGGAAACACAAGGTCATTTAATCCGGCGGCTCTTGACAAGTTTGACCGTTTTTTTGCGGAGATGAAGGAGCAGGGCATATATTCCAACATAAACCTGCTGGCGGGCAGGAGTTTTGTTTCAGGCGACGGGCTGCCCGACTCAATTGACTCAATGGGGTGGAAGGAAAAACAGACAGCCGCGATGTTTAACCCTGTTATGATAAACCTGCAGAAGGAATACGCGCAGAACCTTCTCGCTCATGTAAACCCTTATACGGGGCTGAGTTACGCTGAGGACCCGGCTGTCGCGTTTGTGGAGGTGTTAAACGAGCACGGACTGATACATGCCTGGCACTACGGAGGAATGGACGCGCTTGGAGGTGAGTTCAAAGATGAGCTTCAGGGGATGTGGAACGGGTTTTTGTCCGGAAGATATGCTGATTTTGCCTCGCTTCAGTCCGCGTGGGGCATATCAGAGCCGCTTGGCGCGGAAAAATTGAACAATCCGGGGTTTACTTCGGGCACAACCGGATGGGTCATTGAACAGCATTCGCCCGCTGTAAGGACATACGCAGTGGTTCCTGACGGCCATTCGACGGGAATAAATTCGCTTGATATAACTGTTACGGGAACAAGCCCGACAGAGTGGCACGTCCAGTTAAATCAGGGGGTATCTGTCCTTGAGGGGCACCCGTATACTCTGTCGTTCTCTGCAAAAGCTTCGGCTGATACGGCGATAACCCTTCTTATACAGCAGGTTGAAGGCTCGTGGACAACCCATTTCAGCAGGGAGATTAATCTTACGCCGCAGTGGCAGAGGTTTGAGTTTGTTTTTACGGTGTTGGGCGACGAACCGAACGCGCGGCTTAACTTCGCGGGAATGGCTGATGAGGCGCTTACATATTCATTCGCGGATTTTTCCTTCAGGCAGGGAGGGGAAATAACCGGGCTGAAGGCCGGTGAGGAGGGTTTAGATTCAATAAATATCTTTTTCCGCGATGACAGGGCCGACAGGACCGGCTCCGCCAAAAAGGACTGGGTTGATTTTCTCTGGCAGAAGGAATATGAGTACTGGGACGGGATGAACTCATACATAAAAAACACGCTTGGCGTAAAGGCGCTCACCACCGGTACGGTTGTGGAGACTTCGCCGCCCAACCTCATGAGTGTTTTTGATGTTGTAGATACGCATGGTTACTGGCAGCATCCCCATTTTATTTTGAGCCAGGGAGGGTACCCGTGGTATTTGAGCAATACAAGCATGGCGGGCAGCGGGAACGGCGGAACAATATCAAGGATGGGGCTAAGGAGGGTTCACAACAAGCCCTTCAGCGTTACTGAGTACGGGCATCCATTTCCCAATACCTTTTCTTCAGAAGCAAATATTTTTCTCGCGGCTTACGCGGCTTTTCAGGACTGGGACGCGATATATCCTTACACCTATGATGACGGCACAAAGGGATGGAAGACAGGAAAACAGAACGGGTTTTTTGATTATGACAATGACCCCGCGAAGATGACATCCCACATAGCAGCCGCAAATATGTTCAGGCGGGGAGATGTGGCGCCGGGCGTTTCGGTAGTGGCTGTTGAGTTTGACAGTGAGGCGGAGAGGGATGCGCTTGTTAACGCAGGCGCGTGGCGCCTTGTTGACGCTGAAGCCGCGGGAATGAAATATGAAACGCCGCTTTTATACAGGTGCGCTATGGCAACGCGTGGAGAGGCGGCCCCAATCGGCCCCGCTCCCGGAAGCGTTGTTATCCCGCCTGATAAAAATTTTACTGCTGAAGGAGGGGAACTCAACTGGAACGCGGGAAGCCGGGTTTTTACGGTAAATACAGAAAGGACAAAGGCTGTTTTGGGGTATTCGGCGGGAAACGATTATAACTTTGGCGGTATTGTAATCAGCCCTGCGGCGGGATTAAGGCCGTGGTCATCAGTGGCGCTTACGCTTATTGAGGGTGAAGCATTAGCCTCGGGCGCGCAAAAGATGCTGATAACCGCCCACGGTATTATAAAAAACACCGGCATGACATACAGAAGCTATCCGCAGGAAGCTGTTCTTCCGTTCCCGCCGCCTGATGACACGGATATTACACTAAGGTATTCAAGCGACTGGGGAGGAGCGCCTGTGAGGGCAGAGGGCGTAAACTGTTCATTCACGCTTCCTTATGCATGGGATCATATTAAGGTTTACGCGCTTGACAGCAGGGGGGGCAGGAAGGTTACGCTGCCTGTATCAAACAGCGGCGGAAACGCGTTGTTTTCCGTGAACGCGGGCTATGAGACGCTGTGGTATGAAGTTGAGGTTTTTCCCGGGCCCGCGCCGACAGATACATTTACGCCGACACCCACAAGTACAATAACCCCCGGCGGGCCCACAAGCACGGCTACTCCGACAATAACACAAACACCGGCAGTGGGTTATATAATGATAGATGACTGCGATGATTATGACGCTATAAACCTTCTCGGCGGTTCATGGTATACATATGCGGACAGCGCGAGTACGGTAAATCCCGGCACGCAATTCACGATGGCCGCGGGCGGCGCGCTCTCCACAGCGGCAGCCGCGCGGTTTTACGGGTTTGTCGCGCCTGTTTACACGCCGCAGCCGTCGGGTGATGATATCTATACTTACGCGGGAATGGGCACGCAGCTTAACGCGGCTGCGGGAGGCCCCAATTACACAGGCACTGATATCAGCGGTTATGAAGGATTCTCGTTTTACGCGAAGGGCGATAATACGACTTATTATGTGAAAATCAGCGCGCTTGATGAAGACGGGGTGTCAATCACGGGGCATAATGACTACAGGTTTATGTTTACTCCGGGTGTTGAATGGTCCTTGATAACGGTTCCTTTCGCGGAAATGACGCAGGACCACGGCTGGGGTGAATTCGCGGAGCTTTCCGAAGTGCTTATTTCCGCGAATGACATACAGTGGCAGCCCGAGGGCACGGACAGGAGTTTTGATTTGTGGGTTGATGAGATAAGGTTTTACGGGGCATCAATACCCGTTCCTACTGCAACCCCGGCGCCGCAGTCAACGGCAACACCCGTCAGGCAGGCAGAGGCCCTTGACGGTGTTTATATATACCCCTCCCTTTATGACGGCAGGACAGAAGGAATATGGTTCATTAACCTGCCTGAAAACGCAGTGATACAGGTATTCACGCTGGGAGGGGAGCAGGTATTCAGGCACGAGGAGGCTGAGGGAGGAAGATATCTTTGGAAGATAGAGAACAAGAGAAGGTCAAAGATGATAGCGCCGGGCATTTACATATATTCCGTGGCAGCAGGCGGAAAGCCGGTAAGAACAGGGAAGCTGGCGATAGTGAGATAGGGAGAAACTGAAAACAATTTTATATTTGATATTGGATATTTTATAGTGAAAACGGGAGACAACTGAAAACTGAAAGTGAAGGCGGGGCCGCGGCAGTAATCTTAATCTTGAACTTTGAATTGATTTGTTTATGTAGGCGCGGACTTTGTATCCTGAGTGAAATCGAAGGAAGTCCGCGGTACGTG
>DSBP01000230.1 GCA_011049465.1 bacterium
TATAATTACAGAGGCAAAGACTCTTGAGCGGGTATTAAACTCTCTGCTTGACCTGACGTCGGAAATAATAGCGTGCGAGGGCGCGGTTCTCTTTCTTGTGGATGAAAAGACAGGCGGCATAGATGTCGGCCTAAAAAGAAACATCAGCAAGCGCATAGAGGCAAAGATAGCGCTGCAGTCAAAGAAAAAAATCATTGAATGGGCGCTTAACAAGGGCAAGACAATAGCGCTTCCTGACATTGAGGAGGATATAGACGAGGCGGAAAAGGTTACTTTTGTCCTTGTCCCTTTGCTGGCGCATGACAAGCCTGTGGGGCTGATTGATATTATAGCGGATACTCCGGAGGGAAGCATAACGAGCAAGGACCTGTCCATGCTTACAATTCTCGCCAAGCAGGCCGCGCTTGCCATAGAAAATGTCAAGCTGTATGAGAACACAAAAAAGGACCAGATAAGCGTTATAAGGGCGCTCTCGTCCACTGTGGACGCGAAGGACCATTATACGCTCGGGCATTCGCTTAAAGTATCGGAGTATTCGGTGATAATCGCGGAAGATATGGGGCTTCCGGAGCGGGATGTTGAGATAATAAAATACGCGGCATTACTGCATGACATAGGTAAAATAGCGCTTCCTGATGACGTCATAAAAAAACCGTCGAGGCTTACGGAAAATGAGTATGAGTCGGTCAGGAAACATCCGGCGGTCGGCGCGAGGATTATCAAGGAGATTGAGTCGCTCGCTCCCATGGTGCCCATTATTCTTCATCATCACGAGCGTTTTGACGGCAAGGGGTATCCGGACGGGCTGTCGGGTGAGGCAATACCGTTGGGCGCAAGAATTGTCCACGTGGCAGATGCTTATGAGACAATGGTGTCTGCGCGCGCTTACAGGGACATGCTGCCGCCCGAGCTTGCCGTATCAGAGCTTAGAAAAAACGCCGGCACGCAGTTTGACCCGAAGATAGTCGATATTTTCATAATGAACCTCAGGAAAAAAGCGGTTTACAGGAATGAATGAATTTTTAACATCCATTTTTTACAGGAATAATACAAGCACCCGCTTAAAGGTTTTTCACGGTTTGATTGCTGTTTTTGTATGTATTGCGGCTTTTGCCGCCGGGTTTTTGTTTAAAAACGTATTGATTACCGCTCTTGGCGCGGGGCTGCTGTTTTATGTCTTTACGGCAGCAGGGAAGGCGGGCGCGGTTATTTTTGGAAGCATATTTATTTTCGCCAATATTGTGGCGATTCTGGCGGCGCGCGGTTTCGCGTCGCAGGCCCCTCACATCATCATGGCTGTGATCGCGGTTGTTTATATCATGCGGCTGGCCAAGTTTGAGGATGACCTTGACATAAGAATGAACGGGCAGGAGCTGGCCGCGCAGAGGCTCGATGATGAGATGGTTAAATATAAAGAGGAACTTGAAAGGCTCAAAGACGCGCTTGACAGGAACAGGGACAAGATATCCAAGTATAAAATACTGAACAGGGTTTCCCGGAGGCTCACGTCCACGCTCGACCAGATGGAAATCGTAAAAGTCATCAACGAGGCGCTTATAAAAATTGTTGAAAATAAAACGGTGAAGTTTATCCTTCTTGTGTGGGACGATGAGACAGGAATGTTTTATCCGGCGGTGGAGGAAAAGAACGCGGCGCCCCTTAATGCGGGCGCTGTGAAAATATACAGGAACGACCCCTTTGATGACTGGCTCACCCGGAACAAGTATGTCCTCCAGATAAAAGATGTCAATGATGACCTGCGGTTTAAGACATTAAGAAAAGACTGGATTAATTTCAGGTCGATGATAGCGATTCCTCTTATTGAAGGGAAGACAATAATAGGCATTTTAAAGTTTTTCTCCGAAGAGCCGCAGGCCTTTGGCGGCGATGATTTAAGGTTTTTAACGTCTCTCGGGGATATATGTGCGGCCGCGGTGCAAAGCGCCATACTTTACCGCAGGACAAAAGAACTGGCCATAAGGGACGGGCTGACGGGCCTTTATATGCGGCGTTACTTTGTCGAGCGGCTTGACGATGAGCTTCGCAGAAGCAGGGAAACAAATACCTCGCTGATATTCTGCCTTATTGATATTGACCATTTCAAAGACTGCAATGACACGCACGGGCACCTTTTTGGGGACAAGGTTTTGCGCCTTTTGGGGGAGTATTTAAAAGACAATCTCAGGGATGTTGACCTCATAGGACGCTATGGCGGCGAGGAATTTGCCATAGCGCTGCCCAACACAAACATGAACGGCGGGCGTTTTGTGGCGGAGCGGCTCAGGGAGGTCTTCTCAAAACTGGTTATAAACGTAAATGAGAACGAGGGAATACGGCTGACGTTAAGCATCGGGGGCATAGAGTGCGGTAAAAAGATGAAGCTGATGGATGTGATAAACAAGGCTGACAAGGCGCTTTATTATTCCAAGGAGAACGGCAGGAATAAGGTTACTTTTTGGCAGGACATCTCCGATGAAGCTTAAAATCCTGCTGTTCTGGATCTCCTATCTGATTGCCTTATCGGCTGTCGGGGCAGCGGGCCTGTTCATAAAAAAATCAGCCTCTGATTTCAAGGCTTCAGAGGGAATACTTGTGGTGGTAATGGCTGTATTTGTGCTTGAGGCGGGCAGGCGGTACGGCAGCAGGCATTCTGTTGCGGCCGCTGTGATTACCGCGGCAGCGGGTGTGATTTTCTTTTTTCCGCTTGATATAATCGGGTTGTCTGCGGTATTTGTCCTCGCGGCTGTATGCGCGGCCGCGTATGTGCCCGTAAAGGCCCTGAATGACTATAACGAAACATTAAAGGATACGGATCGGAAGCTTGAGGGGAGGAAAGAATACCTTTTAAGGGTGAAAAACGCGTCCATAAAGAGGGCGAAACAGGAGGACGACCAGACAGAGCGTGAGGTAAAGGAGATACTGCCGCTTTACGGCGCAATAAAAGAATTGAGCAGGGCAATAAAAATAGGCGAGATAGCCGAGATTATAGTGGAAATAATGAAGAAGACAATCAAAAACGGATTTAAAATAGAGCTTGAGCAGGTCAGTTTCGCGCTTATCATTAAAAACGACGCGGGATATAAAGTTCAGAGCTCGTTCGGGTATGACGAGGAGTTTTTAAAGGAGGGGGAAAAAGCGCTTGTCCAGAGCGTCCTTAAGAACGCGGCGAAAGGAAGCGACATTGTTTACAAGCAGGATATAAGCACAGAGAAGCAGGCAGCGGCCGTTTCAATTGTCAAAAGTGTTGTCTATATACCTTTCTACGCGGAAAACCAGCTTAAAGGAGTGCTTTTTTTATCGAGCCCGAAACCCGCGCTTTTTACCGACAAGCAGATTGAGAGCCTGAAAATCCTGGCCAACCAGATAGCCATAACGCTTGAAAAGGTATATCTGTATGAGGAGGTGGAAAAGATGTCCGTGACTGACGGGCTTACCGGCCTTTATGTCCACCGGTATTTTCAGGAAAAACTTGAGAATGAGATCAAGAGGGCGGCCCGTTACGGGGGGAACATGGCGATTGTCATGTGCGACATAGATTTTTTTAAAACAATAAATGACACTCACGGCCATCTCGCGGGGGATCAGATATTAAAATCAATGGCAATGATACTGAAAAACAATACCACAGCAGTTGATACAGTGGCAAGATACGGCGGTGAGGAATTCATCATAATAATGCCGGATACGGATAAAGACGCGGCGCATGCCAGGGCTGTCAAAATAAGAAAAGCCGTGGAGGCGCATGATTTCAGGTACAAGGAACTGCACATTAAAGTTACGATTTCCATGGGGGTTGCGGTTTATCCCGGAGACGCCATTACGCGGCGAACCCTTGTTGAAAAGGCGGACAAGGCGCTTTACAAGGCGAAAGAGGCGGGAAGGAACAGGGTTGTTAAGGCAGGATAGCTGTTGAGTCATTTTTTTTGCGAAAATCAATTTATTTGGCGGGTTTTATGGATGCTGAAGAGGAAAAAAGAGCAGTAGAAAATTCAAAAGAGGATCCGGCGGCTTTCGGGCCGCTGTTTGACAAATATTATCCGGCCATTTTCAGGTACGCGCTGCACAGGACAGGCAACGCTGACGTGGCAGCGGATATAGCGGCAGAGGCCTTTTTTAAGGCGCTGAAAAATATCTCCATGTTCAGGTTTATGGGCGCGCCGTTTTCATCATGGCTCTACCGTATAGCGGGGAATGAGGCGAATCGCTATTTCAGAAAGAGAAAGTATGAGCCTGCTTCATATAATGCGGCGCTGGATGAGGGCGGGTTTCCCGAGCCAAGGTCCGATACTGATGTGGAAAAAGAACTTATGGATGCCCAGGAGGCCGCGGATAAGAATAAGGAATTCATAGAGGCAAAAGCGGCAATTGCCTCGCTTCCCGTCAATTATCAGGAGGCGCTTGTATTGAGGTTTATGGAAGGCAAAAAAACATCTGAGATAGCGCGTATTCTGGGCAAAAGCGAAGGAACGGTCAAGTCGCTTATTTCAAGGGGTATTGAAAAACTGAAAAGACACTTTAAAGCGGAAAAAGCGCAACGTTTTAAGGGGGAAAGTGTTATACACAGTAAGGACAATAAATAAAAGGATGTGCTTGAGCGATGGAAGAGAAGGAAATAGCGGAAAAGCTTGAGAGCGCGGCATTAAAAGAGACAGGGCTTGAGGCCAATATGAGGAGATTGCGCCCTGTTTTGCTCGCTGCTGCGGCAAAAAAAGGGGCGAAATCAGCTGTTTTGCGCTATATCACCGCTTTTGCGGCAATAGCCGCGGCTTCACTTGTGACCTTCCATGTGGTTGATGATATGAATGACGGCAGCAGGTTCAATAAAAAAGGGGGCATGTGGTCAACCTTCAGCGACGCTGCCATAGGAGGCGATTCTGTAGTGTGGCCGCCTGAGTCCTTTGATTCCGAGTCTCCTTTTGTCATGAGCGCGCCCGGTTACGGAGAGACGGGGTGGGCAGTAAGAATAACAGGCACAAGCGGGGAAAAGATGGGTTTCAATTATAACTATCTCGGGGTTCTTGTCAGGTTTACGGGTGAATCCGCCTGTCCGGCGTGCGCGGGTACTGATATAAGCAGGTACAGAGGCGTGAGGTTTAAGATAAAAGGGAGCCTGCCCGGAGGCGAGCTTGTGTTTATTCTGCCTTATGAGTCTGAACAGTGCGACACCGCGATTATGTCCTGCGAATCAATGACAGGTTACGCCGATTACCAGGCTGACATAACAGGCTATGTGACGCCTGTATGGACGACGGTCGCGCTTGATTTTGAAAAAGACCTGAAGCAGCCTTTCTGGGTGAAAAAAGAACATCGGTTTCCGGTAAAAGAGGTGCTGAAGAGCGCGCATCTCTTTAAATGGCAGTATAAGAACGGAGCCAAGGGGCGCGTTGTGGATATATGGATTGATGATGTGGAGCTTTACTGAGGAGCGTAAACCGGCGGAGCAGAGGGCGCGTCAGATATATTGGAAGGAAAAGGGTTTACAGAAAACGGTTCTTTGGTTAAAATACGAAGGTTAAAAAACGAAAAGGAGGAGATGACGATGAGTAGAATCAGGTTTGCCGCGCTTTTTATGGCAGCACTTTTCGCGTTTACAGGCACAGTATCGGCCATAACCGCGGAAGAACTGGCAAAAAAGCACAGAATTAAGCTGTGGACATTTGAAACAGGAACGCTTGAAGGGTGGTACGGTGAAAACAAGTTTTCAAAGGCATTGTCTGTCACAAATGACCCGAAATTCGTGACAGAAGGCAAGTACGCGATGAAAACCGACCTTACCGGCTCAAATGACTGGAACCAGGAGATTATGCGCAACAGGGGGCCGTTCCACGCGGATATCAACAAGCTTGTGGAGCTGAGTTTTGACTGCATAGTCCCCGAAGCCACCATGAAGGGGCTTGAATATGGGGAAATCTATCTTGTATTCTCAAGCCAGTCAAACGCGTGGTACTCGCTTAAGAGCGCGCTTGTTCCGGGAAAACAGACAATCTCCTACAAGATTGAGAATCAAAGAATCGCGAAGGACATGTGGGATGTGTATCTGGTTATTAATTCAAGCCAGCCGTTTAAGGGCCCGATATATATTGACAACATTCAGGGCCGCATTCTCGGGCCTCCGGGAAACATAGAGGGTGTTATCAAGGATTCTGACGGCAAAGGCATCAAGGATGCTTATGTTGTTGTGGGCGAGCAGCTCGCAAGGACAGGAAATGACGGAAAGTTCAGGATGCGTGTTCCCGAGGACGCTTACAGAATGGCTGTTGTCGCTTATGGTTACAGGGACAAAGGCCAGGATGTAATGGTTCTTGCCAACCAGACAAATAATCTGGGAGAGATTACTCTTGTAAAACAGAGGGAGCCGAAAGAGACAGCGGTTAAGGTCTCGCTGGATCCTTCCAAGGTAATCAGGACATTTGACCCGCACAAGCTTTACGGCCAGAATGTCGCTGCCTGGCACAGGCCCGAAGGCTACAGGGACAACGAGGCGCTGAAGAGGATGAAGCAAATAGGCGCCACGTTTATCAGGCTTCCCGGTGGCGATTACGGCAATGAGTATGACTGGAGGACGGGAAATGTATTCAGGCACGACGGCACTGTCCGCTGGACGCCGGATTTTAACTACATGGGCGGAATGGCGCCTTTTATAAGAAGGCTTGACTCCATGTGGGGAGGAAATAAAGTGGAAGCCCTGCCCATTATCAACGTAATGTCGCCTCTGAGCAAAACAATAGAGCAGAGGGTGAATTACCAGATTGAATGGCTGCAGGATATGAAGAACAAGGGAATAAGATTCAAGTATGTCGAGGTCGGAAACGAGCCTGACAGCAAAGGCGCAGTACCGGGGCCGGGCAAGCCGAAAGAAGGCCAGCCATGGTATCAGGCGGCAAATGACCCCAAGGTTTTGAGATGGTGGAGTTCTATTGAGAATTACTCAAAGGTATTCAACTATACAAGCCAGAAGATTAAAAAAGCCTTCCCGAACGACAACCTTCTCCTGATGGGTCCCTGCACAATGCAGCCCATGAACCAGGAGATGCTTGACGGAAGGCCGTGGCAGGCTGACGCGAAGTCGCCTGTATGGGTTGAAAAATTCCTGCAGCTTTCAGGCAAACACGTTGACACGCTTGTTGTCCACGAATATCCCTTCTGGGCAAACAATGACGCGCGCGCGCTTTTAAAGAAGCCGCAGGAGACGTGGCCGGTTTACATGCCGAAGTTCAGGGACTGGATAAAGAAGCATGTCAATTCAATCAAGGGCCGCGAAAATGATTATATTGAGGTTGCCCTTACCGAATGGAACTCGGGAGACGAGAACATAATGACCGCGATGCTTGAAAATTCGCTGTTTTGCGCCGATTATCTGGGCGAGTTCATAAGGCAGGGAGGCGACCTGGCGCTTATCTGGGATCTTTATACGCAGAAGCCCGGGCTTGGCGGCGGCCACGGCCTGATGGACTCGGAAAACGACCCGACGGACAAGTTCTCGCGCAGGGGACATTACTGGGTCTTTGACCTGTATTACAACAGGTTCGGCACAAAGGTCATTGACGCGAAGTCAGACTATGAAAACCTGTCTGTCCACGCAACCATGCTGGATGACAGGACAATAGCGCTGATGGCCATTAACAAGTCAAAGTTTGATATCGCGAGCGCGAAAATCGATATCAAAGGGTTTAAACCGTCAACAACCGCTAAGTCGTGGCAGTTTTCGGAAAAGGAGTATGTGTGGTCGCGTGAGCTTTACAGGCCCATAGTGAACACAGGGCCGACAGAGTTTAACGCGAGGCTGGGAGATTCCAATTCCTACAATTTCCCGCCTTACTCGATAACGGTTATGCACCTGAAAAAATAACAGTTTTAAAAAAAAGGCCCTCCGGAGACCCCGGAGGGCCTTTTTTTTTTGTGTAAATACAATATGAAACACGCCTAAAAATAAGCGAAAAACATCAAGGCGTTATGTAGTAGAATATTTTTATAGGCCGGAAGTGGAATGTGGGGGTTAGGGAGGGGCTCAATACTGAGCCGGAAAGGCGGTAGATAAACAGGCTATGACAGAACAGCAGATAAAAGGAATGCGGTACAGGGATAATATCAGGAAGGCTGTTGATTATGTCGAGCGAAATATTAAGAAAAGGGTCTCATATAAAGCCGCCGCATCAGCCGCAGGTTTGTCGGTTGACCGTTTCTGGCACGTCTTTAAGCTTTTGTTTAACGAGACAATCGGCAGTTATATAAGAAGGCGGCGGCTTACGCTCGCGGCAAGAAAACTGACATCTACAGGAAAGACGGTTTTGCGCATCTGCAAATCCGTGGGGTTCAAAAATCACGAAGTGTTCAGCAGGGCATTTAAAAAACAATTCGGCGTAACTCCGGTTGCATACAGGAACAACGGAAAAAATCTGTATTACCGTGAGAGGCCGGGAATATGCGGAAAAGAAATAGACCTGAAACTGCTCGGAGGTTTTTCCCTGAAGCCAAAGACAGCGAGGGTAAAGGGGTTCAAGTTATGGGGCATCTCGGATGTGATGACAAGAAAGACAGCGCCTTTGCGCGGCATCAGGCCGGTTAAAAAGCTGGCATCAATTCTTAAACGCGCGGGAATGGAGAGGGGAGAAAAAGGGTATCTTGTTGTAAGGGTAATTGATTACCCCTGTTTCTGCAGCTCGCCGCTTGACGCGGATGTGGAGGTCTTCTACGGGGTCAGGAGAAAAATAAGCGGCAAAGATATTAAGAGCAGGAGGGTTAACAGCGGAAGTTACGCGGTATTCAGCCATAATGGGGGAAGAAACAGCAGGTATATGGCATATCAGTATATTTTTGGCTGCTGGGCAAGCTGCGGCAGCCCGAGAAAAGACCCGAAGTTTTTCTTTGAGGAAAGGAGGGCAGGGGTAATGGATGACGGCAAAGTAAGCATGGAAATATATGTGCCGAAGGGGAAAACAAGGAAGTAAGCAATTGAAAGGTTAAAGTTGAAAAGTTAAAGTGTAAATGTAATACGGTGTTGTTTGCGGCGCGTTAACTTGAAAATGTAAATTCGAAATTTTAATTGTATTTGGCGGTTGTATAAAAGAGAAAAAAACTTGATTTTTTAACGAAGGTGATGTATAATAGGAACTATCAATGATGTTACGGTAAAACTTAACATTAGAGAGGGTTAATGATTAAAAGGGCGGCAGTGAAATCAGCAATCATTATTCTGTTATTTGCGGTATTATTTGTTGTGCCCGGCCGGGCAGAGTACCGGGCGGGGCCGGGACGCACCGCGTTTAATCCTGATGATGCATCGCGCGGCGATAAGCTTACAAAAATATGGGAAACAATAATAGGGGATCTGGGTACCAACATATCTTCGCCTGTAATCTACCTTGGACACATATATATCGGCACACGCGGGGGGATTCTGTATAAAATCAACAAGTATGACGGATCATTCGCGTCCTATCATCAGTTAACCGGCCATATAAACGGCGCCGTGGCCGCTTCTGATGCAGGCATATATTTTGGATGTAATGACGGGTTTATGTATGCCATGGATCATGATTTAACCCTGAAACCCGGCTGGCCAAAGAAGGCGCGCGCGCCTGTGGCGGGAGCGCCGGTTTTCGCCGCGTTAGCTTCAGTTTATTATGTGGTTTTTAGCGACACTGCGGGAAATGTCTATTTTATTAACCCTATGGACGGGTCTGTGACAACTGTATCATCCGGTGATTATACGGCCGCGGCCCCGGCGCTTGCGGGGAACAATATTATAACAACTTCGCCATCGGGACGGGTTTATAAAACAAACGAGTCTGAAGCAACCGCCGCTTATCTCATGCCGGGAGGGAGTTATGTGCCGGCTGTGGCAAAGAATACGGAAGATGTCTTTGTGGCAGATGTGACAGGAAGGGTTCATTTGCTGAATATTATGAGTGGCACTGCCCCGGCAGTCTCGGATTTGGCGGGAAAGCTCACAAATCCATTAATCTACAATACCGGCAGGAATGTAATCACGGCTGCCGTTGGAAGCGGCAGCCTGTTTTGGCTCAACGGCGATTCCCTTGCCGCTGAAAAAACAAGCACGGGCAGCATGGGGGCGGAAATCAGCGGCGGTGCTGCCGGTGCAATCAATACGTTTATAATAAAGAAGAACGGCAGTATTGAGGCGTATGATAATGAGGCGGGACATACGGGTACAATGGAAACAGGAGCCGCAGTGTTCGGATCCATGGCTCTGGATAACTGTATGGTGATATATGGTTCTGACGGGAAACTGTCGTTGTACGCGGTATCAGACAGCATAGACAATCCCCCGGGCTATTCGTATCTGCCGGACTTCCCGAATCCGGTGGAAATATCAGGGTCAGCAGGGTCATTCAGCAGCGCGTTCAAATGGTATGATATTTATTACGAAAACCCCGATTCGGGGCGGGTTTACATAACATCCAACCAGGCTGTAAATTCCGCCGCATGACGACCACCTTTTCCGCCCATGACGACCAGTCAATTCCGCTACATGGCGACCACCAATTCCGCTCATGACGACCACCCGTCCATGAGGATAGAATAGGTCAA
>DSBP01000307.1 GCA_011049465.1 bacterium
CAATGGAAGTGCATAAAATGCGGGCATATACATGAGGGAGACAAGGCGCCTGACACGTGCCCTACCTGCCTGCATCCCAAGCCGTATTTTGAGCTTCTTTGCGATAACTTTTAAGCAAAATAAAAAAGGAGGGAAAAGAATGGGAACAAAGGGAATTGAGATTTTGGGCGGAAACGTAAAGGAAATACTGGCTCTTCTTGAAAAGGCCTTCGCGGACGAGTGGCTGGCTTACTACCAGTACTGGCTCGGCGCAAAGGTGGCGAAAGGGCCGATGCGCGAGGGCGTAATGGCAGAGCTTATCCAGCACGCAACAGACGAACTGCGCCACGCCGGAATGGTAGGCGACAGGATTATCCAGCTCGGCGGTACGCCCGCGCTCTCGCCGAAAATATGGTATGACCTTACGAACTGCGGATATGACGCGCCTGAGGACCCTTACGTGAGGTCGCTGCTTGAGCAGAACATAAAAGGAGAGCAGTGCGCCATATCAGTATACAAGAAGATGCTCGACGTCACAAAAGACAAGGATTTTGTAACCTACAATATGGCGCTGCAGATACTGCAGGATGAGGTTGAGCACGAGGAGGATTTGCAGGCCATTGTTGAGGACATAGACATGATGGTTTCAAGGGAAATGAAAAAGTAAAATTTAAATTTGGAATTTGAATTTTAAAATGTATGGCAGGGACAGAACTGTTCCGGTATGGGTTTTGTTGTTAACTTGAAACTTGAGGAGGGCGGTGCTCGATGGCAAAAAAGAAGGCGGTAGGAAAAACCGGGAAGAAGACGGCAAAGAAAATCATTTCGCCGCACGGCGTCTCCATTGTCCTTGCGGGCGAGGCGGGGCAGGGAATCCAGTCCATTGAAACCCTGCTTGTAAATGTCCTGAAAAAAGACGGGTTTCATGTCTTCGCGACCAAGGAGTACATGTCGCGCGTGAGGGGCGGCGTAAACTCCACGCAGCTGCGCGTGTCGCAGGAGCCCGTGCGTTCTTATGTTGACAGGATGGATATATTTATCCCTCTCGACGGCGCGGCTTTTGAGAGGTACAAAAATAAAATAACAAAAGAAACAGCGGTAATAGGGGACAAAACAAAACTTGCCTATGAAAAGACAATCAACATACCTTTTAACCGGATTGCCTCGGAATTCGGCAATGCTCTTTTCTCAAATACGGTAGCAGCAGGAGCTGTGTGCGGCATTTTGGGCGGGTCTGAAGAGGCCCTTTATGATTACGTTAAGTCGGTTTTTGCCCGAAAAGGCGATGAAATAGTAAAATCAAATATCGGCGCTGCCAAAAGCGGTTATGAAATCGGAAGGGGGCTTAAAGCTGAAAAGATAGTTGATGCGGGCCCCGGGAAAAAAACCAGCACAAAGGAAAGCCTTCTCCTTGCGGGCGCTGATGCTGTGGCAATAGGCGCGCTTGCGGGCGGGTGCGATGCCTGTTTTGCCTATCCAATGACGCCTTCCACCGGGGTATTCACCGCAATGGCGGGTTACGCGTCAAAAGCAGGAATCGCGGTTGAGCAGGTTGAGGATGAGATAGGCGTGATAAACATGGCGCTCGGCGCGTGGTACGCGGGCGGCCGCGCTCTTGTATCGACATCGGGAGGAGGTTTCGCTCTTATGACAGAAGGGATATCCCTTGCGGGAATTATTGAATCGCCGGTTGTGGTACACCTCGCGCAGAGGCCGGGGCCCGCGACAGGGCTGCCTACACGGACAGAGCAGGGCGATTTAAACCTTGCGCTTTACGCCGGGCACGGCGTGTTCCCGCGAATCATACTGGCGCCCGGCGACACAAAGCAGGCGTTTGAGCTTTCTGCCGGTGCGTTTAACCTGGCGGATAAATATCAGGTGCCGGTTTTTGTGATGACAGACCAGTATTTTGTTGACACCTATTATGACACTGTGGACATTGACGCGTCAAAGGCAGAGCCTGTCAGGCACATAACAGAGACAAAAGAGGGGTACAAGAGATATGCCCTTACAAAAGACGGTTTTTCGCCGAGAGGAATACCTTCTTTCGGAAGCGGCCTTGTGTGCGCGGATTCCGACGAGCATGACGAGAGCGGCCGCATTACAGAGGATCTTGACGGCATATCAAAAAAGATGAAGGACAAGAGGTTTAAAAAGTTTGACGCGGTAAAAAAGGCGGCGCTGCCGCCCGTGTTAACCGGGCCGAAAAATTACACCCGGCTCGTTGTGGGATGGGGTTCGGTGTACAACACTGTTATTGAGGCGCTTGGCCTGCTCGGTGACAGGAACACGGCCTTTCTCTTCTTCCCTCAGGTATATCCGGTGCCTATTGCCGCGAAAAAATATCTCGAGAAGGCAAAAACCGTAATTGCTGTTGAGAACAACCAGACGGGCCAGTTCGCGGATTTGTTGTCCGCGGACACGGGCATAAACATCAGCCAAAGGATATTAAAATACAACGGCATGCCCTTTTCTGTTGAGGAACTTGTGAGGGCCCTTGTGAAAAAACCCGGAAAAGCGGCCGGGAAAAGGGGGAAAAATGGATAACATCTTTGATTACAAAACAGACACGGCGTGGTGCCCGGGCTGCGGCAATTTCGGGCTGAGGAAAATTGTAATGTCGGCCCTTGCCGAACTGGAGATTAAAAAAGAGAGCCTTGTATTTGTCTCCGGAATAGGCCAGGCAGCCAAGGCGCCGCAGTATCTTGATGTAAATTATTTTAACGGCCTTCACGGAAGGTCGCTGCCTCCTGCCGCGGGCATAAAAGCCGCCAATCCGAACCTCACTGTAGTGGTTGAGAGCGGCGACGGCGACATGTACGGCGAGGGCGGCAACCATTTTATCCACGCGATCAGGCGCAATCCTGACATAACGGTAATAGTGCACGATAATATGGTTTACGGCCTGACAAAGGGGCAGGCATCACCGACAACTCGAAAGGGGATGAAGACGCCGATTCAGGTGAACGGCGTTTTTGAGGAGCCGATAAACCCGCTTGCGCTCGCCATATCCCTTGACGCTTCATTTGTTGCGAGAGGTTCTGTGGGCGAGATGGAAAAAACAAAGGAGATAATCAAGGCGGCGATAAAGCACAGGGGTTTTTCGCTTGTTGATGTCTTCCAGGCGTGCGTGACATTCAACAAACTGAATACGCACAAGTGGTTCAAGGAAAACACATATGTGATTGATGAGTCGCATAACCCGCGCGACAGGCAGGCGGCTTTTTCCAAAGCGCTTGAGTCGTCGCCGTGGCCGCTCGGGGTATTTTACATAAATGAAAACAAGCCGGTGTTTGAAGAGGAACTTGCGCCTTATGCATCGGGAGACAGAAAGCCCCTATATATGCGCGCGCGGGGAGAGGGGCTCATAAAGGAACTGTTGTCCGCGAAAAAATAAAGGAGGAGAAAAATGGACTGGGGATTGATCATAAAGGCAAGCGGCATTACGGCAGCAACGTTTGTAACAGCCGCGTTTGTCTTCGGGTTTTTCAGGATAAAGATTGCCAACAGGCTGGTAATACACAGGAGGCTTGGGACAGCCGCTTTTATCCTGGCATTAACGCACGGCTCGATTGTTGTCTATACAAACTATTTTATGTAGAGGAGGCAGGAGATGAAAAGGTTTATTTCAGCTGTTGTTTTTACGGTTTTACTCTTTCCGGCGGCCATTACCGGCCACCCGCCGTCTGATGCGGAGTTTGAGTACAAGGCGGAGAAAAAGATGCTCAAGATCAGTATTATTCATAATGTGAGGAGCGAAAAGTCGCATTACATAAACGAGATTGAGCTTAAACTGAACGGGAAGGATATCATCAGGCAGAAGGCCTCTGTTCAGACGGATTTGAAGGGGCAAAGGGTTGTTTATGTAATTCCCGAAATAAACGAAGGCGATGAGGTGGAAGTATCCGCCAACTGCAATGTCTTCGGGAAGAAGAGTTTTAAGCATAAGATTGAGGCAGTAAAGGCCGTAAAAGAAAAATAGCCTGTTTTTTGCAGTTGGTTTTAATTAATAATAAGAATGCTGAATATGAATCAAGTTTTTATGGGGAGGCTGTCATGGATGTAAAAGAGGCAATAGAAAAGAGGCGGGCGTACCGCTCGCTTGAGCCGGTTGAGATAACCGGTGAGATTGTCATGGAGCTTGTTGAGGCTGCGAGGCTGGCGCCGTCCTGTTTTAATAACCAGCCGTGGAAGTTTGTCTTCGTGCGCTCAAAAGAGGCGCTTGAAAAAATGAAGGAAGCGCTTAATAAGGGGAACGAATGGGCGCGCGCAGCTTCCTGTATTATCGCTGTATTCGCCAAAAAAGAGTATGACTGTGTCATCAAAGAGCGCGAGTATTATCTGCTCGGAACAGGGCTCGGCCTCGGGCAGATGCTTCTCAGGGCAACTGAGCTGGGGCTTGTGGCGCATCCTATAGCAGGCTACTCGCCGGAAAAGACAGCGGAGATCCTGGGAATTCCCGAAGGGTTTAATATCATTACTCTGGTTATAGTCGGGAAAAAGAGCCCGAAAGACAATAACGGGCTCCTGAATGAAAAACAGGAAGAAGGCGAAAAACAAAGGCCTGAGAGGATGGCCCGTGAAAACATATATTCGGTTGACAGGTATGATGATAGGCTGGACACGAAGGCAGAACATTAAACAGGGTGCAGCTATATTTGATAGTGAAAGAAAAACGGGTTATGGTAGAATGGTTTTATGAGCGGAACAATTGAACAGCTTGCGATAAATACAATAAGAGCGCTTTCGATTGATATGGTGGAGAGGGCAAAATCCGGGCATCCGGGAATGCCGCTCGGCGCCGCGCCCATGGCATATACGCTCTGGGCAAAATTTTTAAAGCATAACCCCAAAAACTCCAAATGGCACAACCGCGACAGGTTTGTCCTCTCCGCGGGCCATGGCAGCGCGCTGCTTTACTCCCTACTTCATTTATTCGGCTATGAGGTATCAATGGATGGGCTGAAAAAGTTCAGGCAGTTTGGCTCTGTCACGCCGGGCCATCCTGAATACGGCCTGACGCCGGGAGTTGAGGCCACAACGGGCCCGCTTGGACAGGGCTTTGCGATGGGCGTGGGAATGGCAATAGCCGAAAAAACGCTGGCTGATTGTTTTAACAGAAAGGGGTGTAAAATAATAGGGCATCATACTTACGGTATTGTTTCTGACGGAGATTTGATGGAAGGAATTTCCTCGGAAGCGGCATCGCTCGCGGCTACTCTTAAGCTGGGTAAATTAATATACCTTTACGATGACAATGAGGTATCTATTGAAGGAGGAACAGGGCTTGCGTTCACGGAAAATGTGCGGTGCAGATTTGAGGCGTACGGATGGCACACGCGGCAGGTTTCTGACGGAAATGACATATACGCGATTGAAGCAGCCATAAGGGAAGCGAAAGAAAAAAAGGATATGCCGTCGCTTATTATAGTCAGCACAAAGATAGGATACGGCTCGCCCAAGCAAGGCACAGCCGCGGTTCACGGCGAGCCGCTCGGGCCGGAGGGTGTGAAAACAACAAAGGAATTCTTTAACCTGCCGACTGACAGGGAATTTCATGTGCCGGATGAGGTCAGGGCCCATTTTTCGGCTCTCGCGGAGGGGGGAGAAAAAGAGGAGAGAAAATGGGGGGAGGAAGTCAGGGCATACATCAGGGATTACCCGCAGGAGGCGGAGCTTCTTGATAAGTATTTAAGCGGCAACATAAACAAGGAACTGCTTAAAAACCTTGAGTTTTTTGACGCGGGGCAGAGTATTGCGACCCGGGCCGCTTCCGGAAAAACCATGAACCTGATAGAAAAGTATTTTTCCGAGTTTATTGGAGGTTCGGCTGACCTGGCCCCTTCCACAAAGACAGCGCTTCAAGGATACGGTTCGTTCGGAATATCAGGGCTCTGCTCGCGAAACATTCACTTCGGCGTCCGCGAGCATGCCATGGGAGCCATTACAAACGGCATGGCTCTTCACGGAGGGCTTATACCTTATTGCGCGACATTTCTTGTTTTTTCGGATTATATGCGGCCGGCGATACGGCTTGGGGCGCTTATGAAAACCCACTCTATTTTTGTATTCACCCATGATTCCATAGGGCTGGGTGAGGACGGGCCCACGCACCAGCCCGTCGAGCACCTGTCGTCATTGCGGCTCATACCCGGCCTTACTGTGATAAGGCCGGCAGACGCCAATGAAACAACGGCTGCATGGTATTACGCAATAGTAAATAAAAGGCCTGTAGTCCTGGTTTTTACGAGGCAGGATGTGCCCGTGCTTGACAGGGAAAAATACGGGATTTTTGAGGGAGTTCTTAAGGGGGCGTATGTTCTTGAGGGGGAAGGAGAGAGGCCCGATATAATGCTTATAGCCACCGGTTCAGAGGTTCACATCGCGCTTGACGCGGCGTCTAAGCTGAAAGAAAAGGGGATAAAACCGAGGGTTGTATCCATGCCGTCGGTGGAAATTTTTGAGGCACAGGACAGGGAATACAGGGAGAGCGTCCTGCCTGCCGGTGTTAAAAAGCGTGTTATAATAGAGGCTGCTGCCACGGGTTTCTGGCACAAATATGCCGGGGATTGCGGCGCTGTAATCGGAATCGACAGGTTTGGCGCGTCAGCGCCGGGAAAGACAGTTATGGAAAAATACGGTTTCACGGCCGATAATATTGTTAATAAGTGCATTGAACTGCTGGCTGATAAAACGGGATGATATGAGGAGGAAAACATGAAGCTTGGAATGGTAGGCCTCGGCAGGATGGGTTTGAATATGACAAGAAGGCTGCTCAGGAACGGGCACAGGGTGGTTGTCTTCAATAAGTCAAAGGATAGGGTAAAAGAGGCGGTAAAGAGCGGCGCTGTGGCCGCGTCAAGCTTAAGGGACCTTGTAAAAAAGCTTTCCCGGCCCCGCGTTGTATGGTTTATGCTGCCTGCGGGCACTGTGACCGATGACTGCATAGAAAAGCTGGTTTATGTCATGTCAAAGGGAGACATAATAGTGGAGGGCGGAAACAGTTATTATAAGGACGATATCAGGCGCGCGGCTGAACTGAAAAAAGAGGGGATTCATTACATTGACGCGGGCGTCTCAGGCGGGGTTTGGGGCTTAAAGAACGGCTATTGTATTATGGCGGGCGGGGAAAAAAAGGTATTCAAACAGATTGAGCCGGCAGTAAAAACACTGGCTCCGAAAAACGGATACCTTTATTGCGGGGCAACAGGCGCCGGCCATTTTGTGAAGATGATTCACAACGCCATAGAGTACGCGATGATGGAGTCATATGCGGAAGGTTTTCAGATATTGAAGGCGTCAAAATACGGAAGCGGCCTCAGCCTTGAAAACGTGGCATCCATGTGGAACAACGGGAGCGTAATACGCTCCTGGCTGCTTGAGCTGTTAATCGAATCTTTCAGGGAGGATCCTGAACTGAAAAAGATTCAGGGATATGTGGAGGATTCGGGAGAGGCGCGTTTTACGGTCAAAGAGGCGGTTGACAGCGGCGTCGCGGCCGATGTGATAGCGGCTTCGCTTTTTAAGAGGTTCAATTCAAGGCAGGAGGATGTATTCGCGAACAGGGTGCTCGCTGCCCTGAGAAATAAATTCGGCGGGCACGCTGTGGCAAGGGCGGGTGCAAAGGCGCGTGTAAAAGGAGTGTCAGCCGGCTCTGTTACGCACGCCGCTCCTGACAAAAAAAGAAAGGCAGGACGGCCAAATGGCTGTAATATCGAATGATAAGAATACCGGGGAGTGCGAGTTAGCGGGCGCGAAACCGTGCGGGTTTATTATTTTCGGCGCGTCAGGGGACCTGTCACGGAGAAAACTTCTGCCTTCTTTGTACGGGCTCTTTAAAAAAGGCGCGGCAGGTGAGGGGTTTTATATTATCGGAGCGGCAAGGACCAGGCTGGATGACGCCGGGTTCAGGGCAAGAGCCGCCGCTGCCGTTAAAAACGTTTTTCCGGAAGAGGGCGAAGAAGAGATAAGGGCGTTTACCGATAAGTGTTATTATACCGTGATTGATTATGAGGACGGCGCCACTTACGGCCGTCTAAGGGACAAAATAGAGTCGGTTAAAGGAGGGCTGAAAACAGGGGATAATATAATATTCAACCTCGCTGTCCCGCCGCTTCTTTGCGGTGTTATAACGGAGCGGCTTGGGGAAAGCGGCATGCTTAAAAAAGGCATGGAAGACAACCCCTTTCAGCGGCTGATGATTGAAAAGCCGTTTGGCAGGGATTTTGAAAGCGCGGTAAGGCTTAACAATACAATACTGAAATATGCAGATGACAGGCAGGTTTACAGGATAGACCACTATCTGGGAAAAAACACCGTTCAGAACATACTTGTATTCAGGTTTGCCAATATCTTGTTTGAGCCGGTATGGAACCGGGAGAATGTTGACAATGTTCAGATTTCAGTTCTAGAAAAAGAAGGAATAGGGAACAGGGCGGGGTATTTTGAGCAGGCCGGGCTTATAAGGGATATGCTGCAAAACCATATGCTGCAGCTTCTTGCGCTGACAGCCATGGAAAAACCGCTGTCGCTTCAGGCTGACGCGGTCAGGGATGAAAAGGTAAAAATAATACGGTCGTTGCGCAGGTTTTCCGCCGAAACAATGGCCGCGCATATAATAAGAGGGCAGTACAGGGAAGGAACCATTGACGGAGTGAACGCAAGGGGATACAGGGACGAAGAGGGGGTAAATAAAGGGTCCTGTACGGAGACGTTTTTCGCGGCCAAGTTTTTTATTGATAATGAGCGGTGGAAAGACACGCCCTTTTATCTGAAGGCGGGCAAGGCGCTGGCAAAGAAAGAGGCAAAAATAACGGTTGTTTTTAAAGAGGGAAAAGAGTGCCTTTTCTGCGGCAACGGAATGAAGCACCGCGCGAACGTCCTGACTTTCGCCATAAGCCCGGAACAGGGAGTATCACTGAGGTTTATTGCCAAGGTGCCGGGCTCGAAGATGTGCCTGAGCCCTCTTGATATGAGGTTTAACTACAGCGACTATTACGGAACCGAGGCGGCTGAGGATTACGAGACAATCATACTTGACTGCATGAGGGGCGATCAGACGCTCTTTTGGAGAAAGGACGATATAGAGGAGTCATGGAAAATTCTGACACCGGTGCTTAAAAAGTGGGAGACGTGCGCCGCGGACGAGAAGGAAAAGATGACCTTCTTCTACAGCGCCGGAAAAGAGCCGGCTGCTGCGGAGGAATTCATAAAAAAAGACGGCAGAGAGTGGCTGTGAAAAAGAGGAGATTCGGGTGGATATAAAGGAGTTTGAAGACAAGGATTTAATGGCAGAGAGGGCTGCCGGCTTTATAGCTGAGAAAGCCCGATTTGAAATAGCGGAAAGCGGGTTTTTTTCCATGGCGCTGTCAGGGGGTAATTCCCCGCGGGAGATTTACACAAGGCTTGCTGACGAAAACAGGGGCATTGACTGGAAAAAGGTATATGTGTTCTGGGGCGATGACAGGTATATACCGCATGACAACAGGGAATCAAATTACAACATGGCGTATGAAACGCTGCTTTCAAAAGTGAAAATTCCGGCTCATAATATTTACAGGATACCGACCGAAGTTACGCCGATTGGGGACGCGGCGGAATTGTACGAGCGTATAATGCGAAAGTTTTTCGCGTCCATGAAAGCGATTGACGTGGAAAAAAAGATGCCCCGCTTCGGGCTCATTATACTCGGCGTTGGAAGGGACGGCCACACTGCATCGCTTTTTCCCGGGCACAAGGCGGTTAATGAAAAGGCGAGATGGGTTGTTAATGTAAAGGCTCACGCGAGAACCACTCTGCGGGAGAGGATAACAATAACGCTTCCGGTAATAAACGCCGCCAAAAATGTTATGTTTGTGGTCTCGGGCGAGGGCAAAGGCGGGATTATAAAGGATATTGCGGGAAGCGGGAGAAAAAAAGAGGCCTATCCCGCGTCAAAGGTCAATCCTGACAGCGGCAGGTCCGTGTGGTTTATTGACAAGAATGTATATGAGTAGGAATGTATTTAATAAACTGAAAAGTGAAAACTGAAAACTTAAAGTTAAGCCGTACTGGCGGCCTTGTGCCCGTCTAAGCGTCATGTCTTCCGGTATTTGCACTAACTTGCAAATTCCAAATTGTAAATTGCCCTACTGGAGGTGGGCCGGGGCAGGCAGCGGAGAAATTTCGCCGATTTACATCGGCGGTGAGCCTGTCCAGATGGAGACTCGTGAATATACGCGATTAGGCTTGCGCGGGTTTTAGGGCGGATTGAACGCTGATGTGCACGGGTGCTTGGGATGTCGTTGAGCAGGGAACAATACAGACGCGCCCTGAGTTCTCGACGAAATTTTCC
>DSBP01000212.1 GCA_011049465.1 bacterium
AACCCAGGGCGCGTCTGCGTTGTACGCTATTCAGCGCCATCCCAAACACCCATGCCCTCCATAAGAGTTACCGCACTAAAACCCGCGCAAGCCTAATCGCGTATATTCACGAGTCTGCACCTGAACAGGCTCACAGCCGATGTAAATCGGCGAAATTTCTCCGCTGCCTGCCCCGGCCAACCTCAAGTGAAGACAATTTACAATTTAGAATTTGCAATTTACAAGTGGACGGCAAAGAAGGAACGAACCGTTTTTTGCAGGTTGCTAAACAACCAAGCAGGGCAATTTAAATTTGGAATTTACAATTTGTAAGTTAATACGAACACAAAACAACTTTTGCCACAAAACCACTGATGCAGGACGGGGCTGGTAGCGGAAAATTTTCCTGATTTACCGCCTATGCCAGGTATAAGCAACTCCCCGCCCCGTCTCGAATCTACAAGCCTGCAGAACAGACCCGCCCGTAATCGTGCGTAAGCCGGGCCGCGCACATCAGTCTATCGTGAAATTAACATGATCAGGACCATGGCAATCAGGGAAATTTCTCCGCTGCCTGCCCCGGCCAACCTCAAGTAAAGACAATTTAAATTTGGAATTTGCAATTTGCAAGTGAAAGACGGAAGAAACTGAAAGTTAAGTCACGTGCTGCGGTTTTAATAAGAATAGGAATAGTTATTTAATAATTATCAGCTTGTCCGGTTTTGAAATTGCAACCCTTCCCCTGTCATCTTTCGCGGTTATCACAAAATAATATGTCCCGTTGGCCAGCCCGCCGAACAAAGCCGCGTCCATATGAACAGAACTGATTCCCGCGGGCAGTCCCGGCCATTTCATCTCTTTTACCAGCCTGTACGCGGCTGTGTAAAGCCTGAACTCCGTCTCAACCGCAGAACGTGTAAGCTCCATCCTTATGTGCAGCCCTCCCCTCGCGGGCGTGTACGGGTTCGGATAGGCTATGATATCAAGTATATTAATTTCCTCTGACTCAGAATGCGGCTCAGGCGTAGGAGTGGGCGTCAGCGTGCTTGTCGGTATCGGCGTCTCCGTAAATGTGGGAACCTGCGCTGTTGGAGTATGCGTCGCAGTCACGCTCGGCGTTGCTGTTTCTGTCGGAGTTATTGTCGGCGTCCATGTGAGCGTTGAATCCGGCGGCACAGGCGTCCATGTCTCTGTTATCGTAAATGTCGGGGTCATGGTAACGGTAATTGTATCTGTAACCTCAGGCGTGTTGGTCGGCGTCCATGTAAGCGTTGAATCCGGCGGCACAGGCGTCCACGTCTCTGTTATTGTGGGTGTGTGAGTAGGCGTCTCCGGGCACACAAGCGGGCAGTATTCTATCCGCAAATCCCAGTTTGAAACGCCAAGCGACGCTGCCGGCGCGTTTCCGGGAAACGGCCCGTACGCATGGCTGAAATAGGCCTCGTCTCCCGCATCGCCTCCGTCGCCTCCCGCATGTATCGTATCATTGTCCGCCTGCCATGCTATCCAGTATCTGAGGCCTCCCTGTAAAAATACCTGGCCAACCTCTATTGTATTCCACCCTATGGCGACAGGCGTTGATGCCGATTCTGTCAGCAGGGTTCCGGGCGCGCTTGACACATCCGTATATATCCCGACTCTGATGTTCCCGCTTCCCGCGGTTATATTAATCGAGACCGCCAGCGCGTCTCCGTCCTCGCTCATTCCATACCAGCTTGCCGCAGCCCATCCGAATGTCCAGCCCTGATAGGGCCCGTCGTAATATTTGCCTGTTGAAGCAGGACATTCACAAATCGTTACATATGTCGGGGTTATCGTTATTGTCGGCGATACTGTTATGGTGGGGCTTATTGTCGGTGTCATGGTCGGGCCCGGGCACACCGCAGGGCAGTAATTCACATATATTGAATATGTCGTATTCCAGTAATCTCCAAACCCTGCTTCCGCGGGAAAGTTTCCGTATGCCATCGGATAGTAATACTCGCTGTTTGCCGCGCCCGGCCCTGCCGAGATATTGACAGAGCCTGTTGTCTGAACCGCAAGCCAGTAAACCCCTGAATTAAGAAATGTGACGGGCATGGAGAATGTGTGCCATCCGGAAGATGAAATTGCTTCGGACGCGCTTTCAGCCAGCAGGTTCTGCGGCATACCGCTAAAATCACTGTATATGGCAGCCCGCGCCTCTCCCCCGCCCGACACCACAAAATGCGCCGCAAGCGACTCCGCATAACCGTTTTCAGCAAGGTCAAACCGCACAGCGTTGAAATATGAGCCCGCGTTAAAATTTCCGGCCTCAATCGCCGTGTTCCCGAATGTCCCGGGGCACGGACAAATTGTCATCTCAACCGTATTTGTGGGCGTCGCATCAATTACCGGCGTATGCGTGCCGGTCGCCGTAAAACTTGGGGTAGCTGTCAAAACAGGAGTATTTGTCAGCGTGCCGTCAGGCGTGCTGCTTGGCGTTATAATAACAGTATTTGTCGCCGTAAAAGAAGGCGTGGATGTTCCGGTTGATGTGAATGTTGCTGTGGCCGGCACCGGTGTTGATGTCCCGGTAACTGTCTCAGTAACAGTGCGTGTAAAAGTCAGCGTATCTGTCGCGGTTGCTGTAAGCGATGGTGTGTCTGTCGGCGTAGCTGTAAATGTCGGCGTAGCCGTAAGCGTGTCAGTTATTGTCGGCGTAAACGTGTCAGTGGACCCAGGAGGCACAGGTGTCCACGTCTGTGTTATAGACGGCGTTTGCGACGGCGTGCCCGTTCTTGTGAATGTGGGAGTAAAAGTAATTGTCCCCGTGAATGTCGAAGTCGGCGGCACGGGCGTCACAGTCCTTGTGAACGTCGGCGTGCCTGTTCTCGTTCCCGTGAATGTAAATGTCACAGTTCTTGTATGAGTCGGTGTCGCAGTAAAACTTGGAACCTGAAACGTGGAACTTGGAACCGCAGTACTTGTCCTCGTGAACGTGGGCGTGCCTGTCCTCGTCCTTGTGAATGTGGCTGTCGGCGGCACGGGCGTCACTGTCCCTGTAAATGTCGGCGTGCCCGTTCCCGTTCTTGTAAATGTTACGGTCGGCGGCACGGGCGTCACTGTCCCTGTAAATGTCGAAGTCCCTGTTCTTGTACTTGTGAAAGTCGGAGTCGGCGGCACAGGCGTCACTGTCCTCGTAAACGTCGGCGTCGCCGTGCGGGTTCGAGTGAATGTTGTCGTGCCTGTCCTTGTAAACGTTGGGGTCCTTGTCCTCGTGGGGGAAACAGTATGAGTCCTCGTCCTTGTCCATGTCGGCGTGTCAGGCGGGTAATATGTGTTCACCTCTATGGCATTTATCGTGGGCCAGTCAGCGCTTCCCTGCGACAGCCTGATATTCAGTGTGCCGTCTGTAACCACGACCACGTATATCTTATCAACATACCTCCACGCGCCGCCCGCCTCCTGTACTATGTCAAAATTTGCCTGCTGCTGGACGCCCTCAAGGCTTATGTTAAACCTTCTTTGCCCTGCCGAAGTAAACCACGTCTCAGCGAAACGCAGCCTCACCTGATACTCTCCCGGCGCGAGGTCAAATGCATAGTCAAGGTTCGCGGAGAAATTTGACCAGCGCTCGCTTAAAAAGAGCGTGTCATCATTCGTGTTTGTTATATCCCCCACCCTTGTATTTGTGGCTCCGGCTGTCTGATAGCCCCAGCTTCCGGCTGTATATGCCTTGTCCGCGAGCCACAACAGCCCGCCTGTGTCAGTGTAATTTGGGCCGGCCACATTTACCCGTATTGCCATAAAAGTGGGCGTGACTGTCGCGGTCGACGTAATTGTCGCTGTGGGCGGCGTGCCTGTTATTGTCACCGTAGGCGTGGGCGTGGGCGGCGGCGGCGCGGCAAATGCGGCCAGAACATAGGCGTATGCCGCCTGCCAGTTGATTGCAACCTCGTTGCTGAAATAATCTCCGGCGTTATCATAGTAACATTTTGCGGGCGCAGTCCCGCTGTTTTGATACTGGTTTGAACCGCCGGCCAAAAGGCCGGGCCACGGCGGTGTTATTCCGTCAGCGCTTGACGGATTGTGATGCGGGTTTGACGTGTATGCGTGGCCCACATAGGTCATAAAACTTATATTATACGGATTCCTGCCAAGCATGTAATGAAGAGTTTCATACGCAGCCTGCCTGTAAGTATTGTCCCCGAATATTTGGGCGGCTGCGACCAGCCTTATTGCCCTGTTAAGCGCCACTGAATGGGAGCCCCAGAAGTAGTCGCCATCCTCAAGCAGATACCTGTATCCGTTTGTAGAAGTTATCCTTGTCCTGAACGTATTCACATGATTTTGTATGGCGGTCCGCATATTATTTACCACTGTCGCGTTTTTGTCCGTCCTGTCCGAAAGAAGGTATGATATATAGGCGAATGGATGCAGTTCCTTCCAGTCGTCACCTAAGTCTGCCATTAAAGGAATCGGCCTTGCCTGATAATTGGATATTACATAATTGTGGTATGTTGACTGGCCTGTTGTAAGAAACAGTTCAACGGCAGCCCAGAGGCGTTCGTCCCTGTCATCATCGTCAGGATAGGCGCCCCCGAGGCCATATCCCTGGTATATGCCTCCGGCCGGCACAATATCCGGGTTTGCCTGGAGGAATGCCCACGCGTTTTGCGCGGCGGTGAGGCACTGCGACGCAAAAGCGGCTGTCTCAGGATACTGCGCATAAATTCTGGATGCCATAGCCATTACAGCCGCGAACCCGCCTGTCGCGCAGGAAGATATTTGAAATATATATCTTGTATCGTTGTCGTTTTCGGGCATTATGTTCTGCGGAAAACCATTTGACAGTTTATGAAAGACCCCGCCGTTTGTATGCTGCATCTTTCGCATCCAGTCGAGGTTATGCTTTATCTCAACAAGAACGTCAGGAACATTGCCGCCCGAATATGGCAGCCCCAGGTTTATCCCTTCAAGCACTCCACTGTATTGCTCATACATTAAAAGAAGCTGGCCTGCTGTTATATTTGAATTAAGCGCGTATTTGCCGTAATCTCCCGCGTCGTGCCATCCGCCCGTAGTGTCCTTGTTTCCGCTCAGGCCGGTATCTCCGGCGTATGTCGCGTCATTGAGGTGGCACGCGCCGTGCGAAAACGTCGTGCCCCTGTGCGTCAGCGATACAGCCTGTCCGCAGCGCTGGCTGTAAAACCCGCGCATTGCCCACCTGAAAACATCCGTGAATATCTCCGCGTCTATCCTGAAATTATAGGACTCGCCAAGCCCTGTTACCTGCACATAATATTCTCCGGGTGTTACAAGCAGCGAAAAATCACCCTGTCGGCAGGTGTCTCCTGAGGCCGTGTCATTTATGGCAGAACCAAATGTCCCGCTGAATACAGATACATTATCAGAGGCCCTGCGGACAGTAAAATTAGAGTAATTCTGGTTAACAAGGACCACATATTTAGGCTCATCAGGCAGGTACCCTTCCATATTTACACGAATGGAATTATGCCGCGCAGCAAAGAGAGGAAACGCGATTAACAGCAGAAGCGCCGTGCATATGGTTAATCTAAAAAACCTTGAAATCATAAGCGATATTGCCCTTTCTCCCTCACAGGATCAGAGGCTTTTAATCGTTTTAGTTGCGCCATGCAAAATCAAGTTTTATGTAAATATTATACAGCAATAGTCAATATTTTTCAAGTGTTTTTGGATTTCCGGGAAACGCTGTTTCATCAGGCAGCGGCCTGCCCAAATACCGGGTTATTAGGTTACGCCCGGCGTTACCGATTCTATTTCAGTATTACCAGCGTACTCACCCTTCCCCCGGCCCGCTCCCCGCTCTCGCTCACTGCTTCCATCATCCAGAAATAACTGCCGTTTGAGAGCCTGCCCAGTTCTGCCGCCTCAATAAACACCCTATGGCTGCCTGCATCTGCACGGCCTGCTATCTCCTTCTCAAGTATCCGCCTGTAACCGGCTGTATAAAGGCTGAAGACAACGCGCTCACAACCCTGTGATATGCTGAAATCAACATAGAGCCTGCTGTTTTTCAGCGGGTTAAACGGCTGCGGATAATGCTCTGCCTTCGTAATCCTGAACACCGCCGACTCGGACAGAGGCGTGGCTGTAAACGTAGGAGTTACGCTTAAGTAAACAGTAGGCGTGGCGGTCCGCGTAGAAGTGGGCGTGCCGGTCCTTGTAACTGTCGGTGTTACTGTCCGCGTCCCCGTGAAAGTAAATGTCACAGTTCTTGTATGCGTAGGCGTTGCAGTGAAACTTGGAACCTGAAACGTGAAACTTGGCGTGGCAGTGCTTGTCCTTGTAAACGTCGGCGTTATCGTGGGGGTAAACGTAGCCGTGGAATCCGGCGGCACAGGCGTCCATGTTTCTGTTATTGAAGGCGTATGTGTGGGCGTACCCGTTTGCGTGAATGTGGGTGTAGAGGTTCTTGTATTTGTATGCGTCTCGGTAAAACTTGGCGTCGCGGTCATAGTTGCTGTCGAAGACACCGTAGCCGTAAACGAAGGAGTCCGCGAGCCTGTAGCTGAGGGTGTAACACTGAGCGTAGCCGAATGTGTAAACGTCGGCGTTCTTGTAGGCGTCCACGTGAGCGTGGAATCAGGCGGCACAAGCGTCCACGTCTCTGTTATAGAAGGCGTATGCGTGGATGTGGGCGTACCCGTTCGTGTTGGTGTGGGCGTTGAGGTTCTTGTAAAAGTGTGTGTTGTTGTAAAACTTGGAACCTGGAACGTGAAACTTGGTGTCACTGTCTCCGTAAATGTTGGTGTTCCCGTTCTCGTCTTCGTGAATGTAACTGTCACAGTTCTTGTATGAGTCGGTGTCGCAGTAAAACTTGGAACCTGAGACGTGAAACTTGGCGTCGCAGTACTTGTCCTTGTAAACGTCGCAGTCGGGGGAACCGGCGTGCTTGTCCCCGTAAATGTCAGCGCAGGGCTGGCTGAAGGCGTGCGCGTGGGTGTCGGTGCCGTATATTCTATCTGTATAGCCATAAAAAGCGCGCCGTCAACCGACGCGTTTGAGGTTATGTTCATCTGCCCGTCGGTAATTGTCACATTCACAACCCTGTCAAGCGCGTAATTCGCGCCTGCCTGCGAGTAAATATCAAGGCTGCTTATTACCGTCGCGCCCTCTATCATCACATTAAAAACCCTCTCCCCTGCATTTGTCCAGTAATTTTCGGCAAACTTAAAAGTAACCGTATAATCGCCCTGCGGCATATTGTCAAATATATATGAGGGGTTTCCGTAGCGTTCTGTCCTGTACAGGACATCATCCGTTGTCCCTCCTATTGGGATGGCTCCCGCGTCAGCAGTTCCTCCTCCGCCCTGATACCCCCATGTGCCTGCTGTGTACGCCTTGTCCGCTGCCCAAATATTTCCTCCCCCGTCAGTATACTGCGGCCCTCCCGCGTTTACCCGTATTACCGCAAACACCGGAGTTGCCGTAGCTGTCATTGTAATAGTCGCTGTGCTCGTAATAGTAGGGCTGTAAAACGGGGTATTTGTGGGGGTTACTGTCGCCGAATGAAATTCTGTAGGTGTAGGCGTAAAAGTCCGCGTCCTTGTAAATGTTATTGTCGGCGGCGAGCCTGTCGGGGTGACCGTAGGCGTGCATAACACCGAAGGATCAAGAATCTGTATGGCGGAGACTTTTCCCGAATCAATTGAGGCATTAAACGAAATATCAAGAGTACCCCCCGAAGACACAACATCAAACACAAGGTCATAGGCTGAAAACGCGCCTCCCGCGGAAGCGACAATATCAAATCCCGTTATAACCTGCGTCCCCTCTATCGTTACGTTCATTACCCTCTGATTCGGCGAGTTCCAGTAAATCTCGGCAAATTTTAACAGGACACGCCACTGCCCGTCGGGTACGGTAAAACGGTACTGCAGGCTTGGGTTTGCCCATCTTCCGGATTGGTAAAGCGTGTCGTCATTCGTATTTGCAATTTGATTTGTGGTTATTGTCTCGGCCGCGCCGTTCACGTATCCCCATCCGCCCGGCGCGTATGCCTGATCAGCCGACCAAACTGTACCCATTGTGTCGGTATAAGAACCCGCGCCGCAATTCACGCTTATCAGGGGCACAGCGCACGGGTTTACCGTGGGCGTCGGCGATGGAGTATATGTATATGTCGGGGTAGGCGGCGGCGTGCATGTATTGGGCGAGCAAAGATCCGGCACGCGGTCATAGGCATGTTTCGCTCCCCAGATTGCCGTCGCCCTCATATAATAGAAGGCACGCGGGCTGGTAAGGTTTACCTGCCATGCTTCGGGCGTACGGAACCAGTACTGGGCCGTGTTCCAGATTGTGTTGTAAAGCGACTGCCCTATCTCATCAGCCTGCGCCACAAGCCCGTGATAAAGAAGGCTTGACACAACTCCCCACGAAGTCCCCACCCAGCACTCGGCCGTCTGGTTCGACGTGTTGTCAATCGTCCCGTTCGGGTTCATGACATTGACAACGCCGTGAGAACCGCCGCCAAACTGAGCCCAGTTAAAATCATGTATTTTCTGCAATGCCGACTCTGCCCTTGCGTCAGGCACTATATTCGGCAGGCCGCAGGCTTTTGTGTACCACTGGCCCGCGAGCTGGTCCGACATTATCCTGTTGGGAGCGCTGCTTCCCGTGTCAATTCTGTAATATTCCCCCGTCCATAAATCCGCCTCGTAATTGGGCTGCGCGAAGTCAAAACGCGCCTGGTATGTGTTCGCGAGGGCTGTTTCCCCTTTTGCCAGAGCGAGCTCTTTTGCCGCGAGGAGCGAGGCAAGGTAAAGCCCGCCGCAATAGGCCGTGTTTCCTGTCAGTTCCATGTCATCGTATGTCTGGTCAATGCCGTTTGAGTCAGGCAGGCCGTTTCCGGTTGAGTCCTGGCTGTGAGTTTTTTCCATGGCTATCTTGCACGATTCCCAGCAATAGTCCAGAAACGCAGAATCCGTCCTGCCCGTCAGGTGCCAGTTGCGGTATACCATCAGCACAAGCTTTGAGTTCAGATCCTTCCAGTTTGTGGAATCCCTGTAAACATACGCGTTCCATCGCGTAAAAACATCGCTCCTGTCACCAAAATCATGGGCAGTTGTGCCGAGCCCGGCGGGCCTGTCCGGCCGGGTATTATAAACCGAGTCTGCAAACTGCCTTACGCACTGCTTGTCAATATCCGGCCAGTTAAGAAATAGCGCCCACGAGCCGTAGAAACGCACGTCAGACGTGCCGTAGAAGTCATAGATATATGATTCAAGATGGGAGAACATATATTCATCCGGGTTATCAGGATAACCCGAGGCGGAGCCGGCCTCCCAGTATGTGCCGCCGGTGAAATACATGTAAAGCTCGTTAAAGAGCATTGACTTGAGCCACTGCGGATAATACGGATTTGTGAGTATTGAATCCTGCCACGTATCAAGCTGTGATTCCCACGAGGCGCGTTCTGTAAGCGCTTCCCTCGCAATGGCCCACGAGTTTGTGCCCGACCTGTCAAAATGCGCCGTGTATTTTCGGTACCATTTCTGGCCGCTTCCCGCCTGCGCTATGGGGATATCCCACGAAAGCACTATTGGTATCCGCACGCTCTCTCCCGGCGCGAGCGTCACTTTAAAAGCAACCGCGCCTATGGTGTGGTTCCCGGCAGTATCGGAAAGCTCGCCGTCAGCGGTAAAATCCGTCTCGAGCGTTGATACATTTGCAGCGGACATTCTCGTTACAAGGACAGAAGGAGACGACAGCGACGCAAGGCAAAACTCACCCTGTGTTTCCAGCGTCGGCGTGCCCGTACCCGCCTTATTAAGAACAAGTCCCGTATGGCTTCCCGACGACACCAGTGACGCTGAAGCACCGTAAGGATTTTCCCACGTAAGCATTACGGCTGTTTCATAGGTTTCTCCCGTCGGGTTGGCAAGCTCCCACTCATAAATGCCAAGCGGGTAGCTTACCCGCTGATAATCATTTGGTATAAGAGGCGAATACTGGGTGACTTTTGCCTTTACATTAAAATAACTGCCATGATAATCAACCCACGAAAAGGGAAAAAGCGAATAATATGACGCCTGTCCGCTGCCGAGTGTTGCGGCGTTCAGCCTTCTCGCGGACGCGGCGCCGCTTAAGGGTTTCTGATACATATAAAAACGGCAGTTTGCGTTTCCTGAAGTAAAATTACCCGCATTATCCCCGGTTCCTATATTAAGCCTGGTTAAGTAAAAGACACCGTTATTTTTCCAGGTTACGGTTCCCGCGCCAAACCCTCCGATTGGCGCGCCGTCAGTATATCCTCCGGCACCCACATCCCGCATCCAGGCCGCGCCCGGTATTGACGCGGAGGCAGAC
>DSBP01000293.1 GCA_011049465.1 bacterium
ATTTACATCGGCGGCGAGACTGTTCATCCGGTGACTCGTGAATATACGCGGTTAGGCTTGCGCGGGTTTTAGGGCGGCAACTCTCATGCAGGGCATGGGTGTTTGGGATGGCGTTGAATAACGAACAACGCAGACGCGCCCTGGGTTCTCGACGAAATTTTCCGCTGCCCGCCCCGTCCTGCGATAGTGTGTGTTAGGGCAATGGTTGTTTAGCAGCCGGCAAAAAAAGGATTAAATATCGTGATGAGCTATTTTTTGTAGGGGCGATTCACGAATCGCCCAAAGCGGTTCGTCCTTCGGGTTGTTTTTGTATTAACCTGAAAACTGAAAATCAATGCATACTTTGCGTTCTTAATAGGAATATGAATAGGAATCACGAATTGTCTTTATCTTTTTTAATGGAAATGCAAATGGAAATATTTCTTCGCCTGTGTTATAATCCCCCAAATTCAAACCGGAGGTTTGTTATGGGCGTTATGAGCGACAGTTGGATAATAAAGTCGGCAAAAAAAGGGATGATAGAGCCTTTTGAAAGCAGCCAGGTGGGAAAAGGCGTCATATCTTTCGGTGTTTCTTGTTACGGGTATGATATGAGAATAGCCGATGAATTCAGGGTTTTTAACGGGAAAACCGCGAAAAACGCGGATCCAAAAAAGTTCAGCGATGACCATTTCAGGGTATTTAAGGGCAAAACCTGCATTATTCCGCCAAACTCATATGTACTCGCGCGGAGCGTTGAGTATTTTAAAATACCGCGAGATATTCTGGCCATCACATTCGGCAAATCAACATACGCGAGAAGCGGGGTTCTTGTAAATGTCACTCCTTTTGAGCCTGAATGGGAGGGGTTCGTGACAATCGCGATAAATAACCTTGCTCCTGTTCCGGCCGTGATTTACGCGAATGAGGGGATTGCGCAGGTTATTTTTTTAAAGGCAGAGGAAATATGCAAAACGTCATACGCGGATAAAAAAGGAAAGTACCAGGCACAGAAAAAAATTACAATGGCCAGGATAATAAAGAAGGCGGCAAAATAGCATGGGTTATATAGGTTTTCATGCCTCCATATCAGGGGGGCTGCATAATGCCATAGATGAGGCCGTGGCAGCAGGAGCCGAGGCTGTCCAGATATTCACAGCGAACCAGCGGATGTGGAAGGTCAAAACACCTGATGCGGGCGACGTGAAGCTTTTTCTTGAAAAGAGAAGGAAAAGCGGGATTAGATACGCGGTCACGCACGACTCTTATCTTATTAACCTTGCAAGCGTAAACCCTGACATACTCGCCAAATCAAGAATGGCATTTTCTGATGAGATAAAGCGCTCATCTATGCTCGGAATTGACCATATAATATTCCATCCGGGAAGCCATACCGGCGGAACGCATGAACAGGGCATAACCAATATTGTAACCTCGTTAAAGGCGGCGCTGAAAGAACTGCCCAAAGGCGGCCCCATGCTGCTTCTTGAGGCCACGGCCGGCTCAGGAAGCCACATAGGAGGCAGGTTTGAGGAGTTGGCGGCAATTATCAAAAAACTGAAGAGACACCCTTCGGTGGGGATATGTTTTGACACGGCCCATGTCTTTGAGGCAGGGTATGACCTTAAAAATAATTATGATGAAGTTTTTAATGAATTTGATAAAATATGCGGCATGGACAGGATAAAGGTTTTTCATATAAATGACTCAAAGACGGTTTTTGGCAGCCATGCGGACAGGCACCAGCACATAGGCAGGGGAGAGCTTGGCGAAAAGTTTTTCGCGAAGCTGATGAGAGACAGCCGTTTTAAGGAGCTGCCGATGATACTTGAGACGCCGGATGAGGACGGCATGGACGCGGTTAATATAAAATTGCTGAAAAAACTGAGAAGCAGCAGGTAAATGTTTTCTATATAATCATAGGCGCATAAGAAAAAAATTTAAAAACAGATTTCAACGTTGAAACAGGAGGGTGTTATGGCATGTGAAAGTTTAAAAAGCAATATGCAGAAATGCAACTGCACTTACGAGCCCTGTTCTAGAAAAGGAAAGTGCTGCGAGTGCCTTCATTATCACCGCCGCGCCGGCGAACTGCCTGCCTGTTACTTTTCGAAAGAGGCGGAGAAGAGTTACGACAGGAGCATAGCGAGGTTTATCAGGGAAAACGGATAATCCCGAAAAAAATGATGAGAGAACTTGATAAGGGCGATATAAAATCACATATAATACACCTGTCATGGCCGATGGTCCTGGTAAATGTAATGCAGAACGCGGTCTCTGTCTATGAGATGTACCTCGTGGGCAGGCTGGGGCTTGACTCGCTGGCAGCGCTTGCCATTATAATGATAAGCGTTTATATGCTCTTTTTTTCTGTTCATGGCGGGCTCATAAACGGAGCCATTGCGGTAACCTCAAGGCTGGCCGGACAAAAGCGGTACAGCGAGATAAATGACGCTGTGGTGCAGATGGGTATTTTTGCCGTATTTGCGCTGGGAACCTTCTGCGCCGCCTTTTATATCGCTATTGACCCTATACTTGTCTTTTTCGGCGCTGAGGGAGCGGTCTTCGATGAGGCAAAAGCTTTTCTCCGGATTCTTGCCTTTTCGTTTTTTCCGACGGCTGTGTTTACCGTCATGATAGGCGTGTTTCGGGGAGCGGGCGATTCCATAACGCCGCTTAAATTGGTCATACTTCTGGCAGTGACAAACGCTGTCATGAATACCGTGTTTGTCGGATTCCTCGGTTTCGGGCTCAAAGGCGTTGCCGTGGCAAACCTGACAGGCTGGTCAGTTGTGGCGGTCTTTACAATCATAATGTTCGCGAGGGGAAAACACTACTTCAGGATAACCGCGGAAAACCTGCGGTTTAAGCCGGCCATAATGAAATCCTACGCTGAGATTTCGGGAAAAGCAATCGCCCAGAATTTTGTGGGTGACGCGGGAAACATAATAATGCTGAAGCTGATAGCCGGATACGGCATTGCCTTTATCGCGGCTTTTGGAGTGGTGTTCAGGCTGATTTTTTTCCTCAATATGTTCGGATGGCCGATTGGTAATTCGGGCGGTGTGGTTGTGGGGCAGAACCTGGGCAGCGGAAACAGGGAAAGGGCGAAACAGGCGGTAAAAGAGGGAATAAAGGTGTATACCCGGATAACAGCGGCCGCGCTGCTGGTTTTCCTGTTTTTCGGCAGGCAGATAATGGGGCTCTTCAGCGTTGACGCTGAGGTTATAAAATACGGAACCGATTACCTTATGATTCTTGCGCCGTTTATGCCGGTTTTGGGAGCCGGCATTATAATTCAGGCGGCCTTTAACGGCGCGGGCTCAACGGGCAGGCCGACGCTGATAAATCTCGCCGCTTTTATTGTAATAAGGTTTGCGGCCGCGCTTTTTCTTGTCAGCCTGCCGTTCTTGAATGAATACGGTATTTTCTGGGCCATGGCTGTCTCAATCGCGGCCTATTCTCTTATCGGATGGATAGTTTATAAGAGGGGTGGCTGGCTTGATAAGAAAATCTGAGCGGATACCGGAGCTTGAAAAGGGAAGCCTGATAACAAATATCATTCACCTGTCATGGCCTGTTTTGTTATTGAATGTGATGCAGAACGTGTCATCGGTTTTCGAGATGTTTCTGATAGGAAAGATAGGGGTGGAGGCAATATCAGCCATAGCTGTTACCGGAATGCTTCTCGCTGTTTTCTGGTCAGCCAACGGCGGGCTTATGGCGGGCTGCGTGGCTGTTGTATCCAGGCTCTCCGGTGAAAAAAAATACAGCGAGCTCAACAGTTTCCTGCCGACCATTCTGATTACATCCTTTTGTAACTGGGCGCTTTACGCGGCAGTGATGTTTGTTTTTATGGGGCCGCTGCTTGATTTTTTCGGCGCGAGGGGAATGGCACTTGAGATGGCAAAACCCTATTTAGGAGTCATACTTCTGGCGCTTGCGCCCGTAAGCATCCTGTTTATGGCCTTCTCAATATTCAGGGGCATAGGCATGGCGCTCATGCCTCTTTATCTTCTGGGTACCGCGGTAATCCTCAATATCATATTTCTTCCGTTCTTAATTTTCGGACACGGTTTTTTCCCTGAGTTGGGTGTTACCGGAAGCGCGCTGGCTTATTTGATAGGGATTACGGGCCCTGCGGTTGCCGCCGTGTTCCTGCTGTTCAACGGGGTAAAACATGTAAAAATTGAGCCTAAAAATTTCAGGTTTGACAGGGCGTTGTTCGCAAGGTTTATAAGGATATCGTTCCCCGCGATAATGCAGGGGTGGCTTTCAAACGCGGCAATGCTGATTTTGATGCGCATAGCCTCGGCATACGGCCCTGCGATGACCGCTGTTGTCGGCATAGGAGCGAGGCTTGACGTGCTTCTTATGATGATGGCGTGGGCAACGGGTTCCTCTGTATCCATAATGGTGGGACATAACCTCGGCGCGGGAGAGGTCAAAAGGGCGGAGGCAAGCGTCATAACGGGCATAAAGGTTATGAGCTTTTTTTCCCTGGCCGCGTTTATCTGTTATTACAGTTTTGCGCCCGCGTTAATCGCGGTTTTTAACTCTGACCCGTCGGTTATCAGGTTTGGCACCGAATACCTGAGAATCGTGCCCGTTATGTATCTTCTTCTGGGCGTTGGTATAATAACGGCAATGGCATTAAACGGCGCGGGCGCGACAAGGACCGCGATGGTTATTAATATGATAGCGTTTTTTGCCATACAGACCCCGCTGGCGGTTTTTCTGCCGAAAATAGGCGCGATAGGCGAAAAGGGCGTGTTTATGGCGATAGCCGCCGCCTTCGCGTTCCAGGGCATAGCCGGATGGGTGATGTACAAGGCAGGGTGGTGGAAGCATAAGAAAATATGAGAAGGGCAGTTTAAAACTAAAATTGTAAATTGTCTTTACTTGAGGTGGGCCAGGGCAGGCAGCGGAGAAATTTCCCTGATTGCCATGGGCCTGATTTTATTGATTTCACGATAGACTGCTGTGCGCGACCCGGCTTACGCACTATTATGGGCGGGTGTGTTCTGCAGGCTTGTAGATTGGAGCAGGGGCGAGGAGTTTCTTATGCCTGGAATAGGCATTAAATCAGGAAAATTTTCCGCTACCCGCCCCGTCCTGCGGTAGTGTGTGTTGGGGCAAGAGGTTGTTTAGCAGTCTGAAAAAAATGAATTGAATACTGTTATGCTTGATGCGTGTTTTTGTAGGGGCGATTCACGAATCGCCCAAAGCGGTTTGTACTTCGGGTTGTTTTGTATTAACCTGAAACTTGAAACTTGAAACCACCCCTTTTTATGCTACAATACTCTTATATATTGAAGGCAGGTGAAGAGTGAAGAGGATACTGATTATAGCCGCTGTCTTGCTTATCGGCCAGAGCGTATTTTCCTTTCATAAGATCCGCTTTAAGGATATGGACTGGCGGGTTTATGAGACTCAACATTTTTATGTTTACTATTATGAAGGAAACGAGTTTTTGGCGAAGCTCGCGGCTGTTTATGCTGAGGACGCTTACAGGTATAACAGCGCTGTGTTAAAGCACGAGGCAAAAACAAAGATACCTTTTTTTATTTACGAGGACGGGCTCGATTTCTCATCAACGAATATCACGCTTTCATATTTAGGCGAGGGGACGGGCGGGTTTACCGAGGCCTTTAAAAACAGGGTTGTGCTGCCCGCGAGCGGCTCTTTGAAGGCCTTGAGAGAGGTAATATTCCACGAGATTGTCCATGCGATTCAGTTCAACATACTCTTCGGCGAGGGGCTGCGCTCATACAACACCATTTATAAAAACTTTTTTGTCCCTATGTGGATAATGGAGGGGCAGGCAGAGTATTGCGCTGACAACCTTGACGCGCGCGGTGAAATGGTAATAAGGGACGCGGTCATCAATGACAGGCTCATACCTGTTGAGCGGCTGGAAGGTTTTAATCATCTTGAAGAGGTGTATCTTGCCTACAAGCTGTCACAGGCGCTGATGGAGTTTATAGCGAAAAAATACGGGGAAGAGGCAGTATCAAGGCTCATTCACCTTTTTTCCGGGGACATAGGAACTGCGAACGCCATAAAAAAAGCCATAGGCAGGGATGTTTCCGAACTGAATAAAGAATGGACATATTACATCAAGAAAAAATACTGGGCGCAGGCACAGGGCAGGGACCTGCCATCAAGATACGGGCCGAGATTAACGCAGGCTGTCAGCTCAAACATCGTATATAACCAGAGCCCGGAGTTTTCGCCTGATGGAAAGCGCATAGCGTATATAACAACCTACGGAGGGCACCAGTCCATATATATAATGCAGTCGGACGGCAGGGAAGTGAAAAGGCTGTTCGGCAATAGGTTTGAAGGGGTCGCGTCGGACGGCAATGCGCTGAGCTGGGACAATGACAACCGGCACATATATTTTGCCACTCGCGAGAAGGGCAGGCGGGTAATATACAGGGGCGATACGGAAAGCGGAAGGACCGAGCGGATTGATATACCCGGTTTTACAAATGTGTTTTCGCCCGCGATATCGCCCGATTCACGTTTTCTCGCGTTTATAGGAATTGATTCCGGGTTCTCCAATCTTTATGTATATGAAATGGAAACGGGTAAAACGGTGAACCTGACGCGGAATGTATTTGAAAATAATTTCCCGTCATGGTCCCCTGACGGAAAATTCTTGGTTTTCACCGAGGAGATGGATTATGTAAGGCAGGCCGTTTTGTATCATCTTGAGTCCGGAAGAAAGACCGTTTTGACATCCGGAAGCGCGCAGCATTCTTATACTAGGTTTGCCGGCGCGGAAACAATAGTGTTTTCTGCCGATAAAACAGGCATCTTTAACCTTTATACAATGGACATTAAAGGGGGTAGTATTACCCCTCTTACCAATGTTGTCGGCGGTGTGTATTCGCCTTCGGTATCCGAGGATTATATCGCCTTCAGCTATTATGAGGACGCGTGCCAGAATATCTATAAGCTTCACAGGAACAGGGAAACAGCCGTAAAAGAGATACCCCTGCTGTATGACGACAGCCTGACGCGCTCAGCGCAGCAGCACAGGAAGTATACGCGCCCGCCCGTGAGTGTCGCGACGGCAAAACCCGGGGATGAGCCGGGGGACGAGGCCTTCAGGCAGCGGGTTGAAAAGGCCGCGTCAGAGGTTATTCTGGCTGATTCCGAATACAATATGACATTCACGCCTGACCTGGTGCTTGGCATACTGGGGTTCTCATCAGATACGGGGCTTCTCGGAGGAGGTTACCTCACGCTCTCGGATATGCTGGGCAACCACAATATGGCCCTGCTGGCGAATTTTATTCCAAATTATTACGCGCAGCTGGATTTTGAGTATCTGTATGTCGGGCTGTTTTTTGACATGTCGCTCCGGGGGTTTTACCATAACAATATTTACGAACTTTATGACAGGCGCACAAGCACTTATTTTTCGAGGCTCAATACGGAGGAATACGGCGGAGGGATAAGGTTTAAGTACCCGTTTAACATGTATTCCGCGCTTTATATTGATTTCGGAACACGAAAGATTACGGACAGGTATACAAATTATGAGACCTCGAGCGTCTATTCTTTCGGCCTGGACAGTGAGAATATAATAAACACGTTGTCCCTGTTTTTTGATTATAATTACAGCGTGTGGCGCGACCTCTGGCCCTATTCGGGCGACCGGTTTACGGTTTATCTGGTGGCCGCGGACAAAATTTACGGCGGAACCAGGACTTACTCCATTTTTGAGGCGGAATACAGGAAGTATATTGACCTGTCGTTTTTATCCGATAACAATATGACGATGTCAATGCGGGCGCTTTTTGCCATGACAGAAGGCCCTGACAGGCCCTATTTTCTGTTCGGCGGCGTGAACACGGTGAGAGGGCTGTTTCATGGGCAGTATTCCGGGGACAGCATACTTTTGGGCAGCGCTGAGTTGAGGTTTACAATTGCCAAAAACCTTGATTTTAACCTGTGGCCCTTTAATTTTTTAATGATAAAAAATATCAAGGCGGCATTATTTGACGATGTGGGAGCGGTTAAAGAGGGAAGCATAAATACCCTTCACGGTGAGGAATTTGTCAACGGCATAGGGGCGGGTATTGTTGTTGACACCTTTGTGTTTCAGCGGCAGTACATGCCGCTGAAGTTTGAGCTGGCAAAGAGGACGGATGCGGGCGAGTCTGACTGGATTTTTTACTTCTCTGTGGCCACGGGCTTCTGACCCGGCTTTGCCAAAACAAAAATGGAGGAATGAATGGAATTATTGCATGCGGCTGTTAAAGGAATAATACAGGGGCTGACAGAGTTTTTTCCCGTCAGCTCGCACGCGCACCTGACGCTTTACCCGCTGTTCGCGGGAGAGGAGAGCCCGTTTTTAAATTCGCTTGCTTTTGATGTGGCTATACACGGGGGAACGCTGCTTTCCCTTATTGTTTTTTTCAGGAAAAAAATATTATCGCTTATTAAGGGTTTTTTTGGCGGGATAAAAGACGCGGGGAAAAGGGGCGAGACTGATTTTAAGCTGTCTTTATACATAATAGCGGCGACTGTCCCGGCTGTTATAGGCGGGCTGATGCTTGAGGGAATTGTTGAGGAAAAGCTGCGGGCGCCCGCGGTAATAGGTTTTTCCCTCATTGTTTTCGGCGCGGTGTTGTTTGTGGCGGACAGAACGGGAAAAAAGGAAAAAGTTATGGGTAATATGAGCCTGCGCGACGCCCTGATAATAGGTTTTGCCCAGGTTCTGGCTTTTATTCCCGGGGTTTCGCGCTCGGGTATAACCATAAGCGCCGCGCTTTTAACGGGATATAAGAGGGAAGACGCGGCGGAGTTTTCATTCATTATGTCAATACCCGCGGTTACGGGGGCCCTTGTTTTAAAGTTCAGGGATCTTTACTCCATAAGCGGGAGCGAGGCTGTGCTTACATTCGCGGGTTTTATGACAGCGATGATATCGGGGTATTTTGCCATCAAGTTCCTTCTGGTTCTTGTGAAAAAACATTCCTATATGCCTTTTATTGTTTATAGGCTTATTTTGGGAATAGTTGTATTAGCTGTGCTTGTGAAGTGGTAAGTGAAGATAACTTTTCTCGGAACGGGAACGTCGCATGGCGTGCCTATGGCCGGTTGTGATTGTAAAACCTGCACGTCAAAAAACCCGAAAAACAGGCGGTACAGGTCGTCGGTTTTAATTCAAGAAAACGGGAAAAACGTGCTGATAGACATACCTGCAGAGTTCAGGCTGGCTGCCATCGAAAACAGGATAAAGAAAATTGACGCCGTGCTCATTACGCACGGCCACGCTGACCATATCGCGGGCCTGGATGACATAAGGCGTTACAACGAAATACAGAAGTCTGAGATTCCGTTTTTTTGTGATGATAAGACTGCTGACGAGCTGCGTCAGAGGTTCTCTTATATATTTAAGAATACGCAGGATGGGGGGGGCAAGCCCAGGGTAAAACTGAATATAATAGAAGAGGGGAATAAATTTGACGCGGCCAGGTTCAGCGTCATTCCGCTGCCGGTGATGCACGGCAATGATAAAATTACAGGTTTCAGGGTGGGGGATTTTGCCTACATAACAGATGTCTCGATGATTCCCGGCGGGACATTTGCGCTTTTAAAGGGGCTGAAAGTATTGGCGCTTGACGCGTTAAGGCCCGAACCGCATCCGACTCATTTTAATCTCGAACAGGCTTTGCAGGCAGCGGCCATAATAGGCGCGGAGCGCACATTCTTTATACACATAGCCCACAGGCTTGAGCATGAGGAGCTGGAGGCAGGGCTCCCTGAGAACATAAGGGCAGCATACGACGGACTCGGCATTGAGCTATAGCTCAGGGCTAAGCTGAAAATCGGGTTGCTGCCTAATTGTTTTACTATAAAGTATAAATTGTTTTTACTTGAGGTGGGCCGGGGCGGCCAGCGGAGAAATTTCGCCGATTTACATCGGCGGTGTGCCTGTTCAGATTCAGACTCGTGGATATACGCGATTAGGCTTGCGCGGGTTTTAGGGCGGTAACTTTTATTCAGGTCATGGGTGTTTGGGATGGCGTTGAATAGCGCGCAACACAGACGCGCCCTGAGTTCTCGACGAAATTTTCCGCTAGCCGCCCCGTCCTGCGTCAGTTTGTGTTAAGGCAATGGTTGTTTAGC
>DSBP01000018.1 GCA_011049465.1 bacterium
ATTCGGCACAATATCCTGTATCCACCCCATGTTTTTTTCCGCCGCGTTTTGCAGCAGCCGCTCCAGCCCCTCTTCCCCTCCTGCTTCTTCCGATATTTTTCCGGGATTTACAACATCATAACCGTGAGGGCTTCCTTTTCTGGAGCTGAATACGGGGGAGGCATATATTTCCGTTATTCCCAGCTCCTTCAGGTATTCCAGAATATCGAAGGCATTGCTGAAAGTAAAACCGGAATTAAACTGGAGCCTGTACGCAGCGCCGGGAACCCGCATCAGTCGTACCTCACTCCGAGCGATTCTCCGGCTGAAACAAACTGCTCTATCCACGTTTTCGCGCTTTCATCCCCCGTGCGGGCAGCTGCTTTTGCCTTTTCAAAATGTTTTTCCCCCGCCCTGAAAAACAGGTTCTGCGCCCGCCAGAGTTCTGCGTTTATATCCAGTTCCTTTACGGCCTTTAATATGCCGCTTATCTTCTCAAGCAGGGCCGCGTCCTCTGTGTCTTCGTAAAATTTTTCCATAATGCCCGCTATCTCCTCTCCCACCACAAAAGCCAGCGCTTTCCTGTCCGTATTTACGCCCCATTTCTTCACCTCGCTTATGAACCGCCCAAGCTCCTCCGGAGAAGTGGGTTTCTTATCCAGTATAAGCCTCTTTATATCCTCGTTAATCACAAATTCCACCGCTGATATGAAAGGCTTTGGTATGGACAGCCCCTTTTCCTTCAACGCCTGCATGATCGTGTAATTATTCTCATATATCTGCCTGAAAAAACCCTCTATGTCCCTGTAAACCCCCTCAAAAATCTCGTTTAATATTTTTTCCTGCTCGTCCCTGAAGAGGTGCCACAGAGAGAAACTATGGCTCTCAAAATGTTTTTCTATCAGCTTGATTACCTCCTGCACCTCCCCCTTGGAAAAGGACTCGAGGAGTTCTTCTTTCATTACACCATAAGCCTCGTCTCCGGCATAATCCCTCACTCCCGCAATAAGATTGTGGTCCCCGAGGTGCAAAACAGCATAGCTTACGGTCTCTTCCTCTGCCGTTACAAGCGAGCGCATCTTTGCCTTGCCCGTGGAAAACTTATGGCGGCCCGCGCCTGTCTTATTAAGCTCAAGGTTTTTCACCTCAAATGAATATATTCTTACATCCTCCGGGTATTCCCTGAATATTGTCGTGACCGCGAAATGCACACCCACCCTTAAAAGGTCAATGATTGAGGGCCTGATAAACATATCATAAATTTTTGCGCCGTCCTTAAATTCCGGTATGTTCGAGGGCGCCTCTGCCAGCATTTTTACAAAATCCGCTTCAACGTCAACCCCGGCCGTCTCCTTTAAGAGCTGCAATACTCTTGCGCCGTATTTTATTATCTGCGTGGTTTCTATCCCTGATATTTCATCAAAAAACCAGCCGCAGCTCGTGTACATAAAAAGGCTGTTTTTCTGCATCTCAAGGAGTTTAAGCGCCGTTATCACCTCATGCTGCGCAAGCTCTTTTGCCGCGTGTTTTTCAAAGAACCCGGCGGCGCTGTCCTCAGACATCACATCTATATAATCATTTCTCGCTTCCCACGGGTTTTTCAGGTACGCGGGAGCTTTTTGCTCAAACGCTCCGGCTGCCCTGTCACTCAGCATGTCCAAAGCGCGGCGCAGCGGCGCGCGCCACTCCTGTTTCCATCCCGGATTCATTCCCGAATTGCACCCGCAAGCCGATTTCCAGCGTTCAACGCCGTGAACACAGCTCCACGAACTGCCGTCAAATATGCGCGCCTCCCACACAGGCGGGAATTTCTCAAAATATTCCCCGTATATTGTTATATTTGCCTCTTTGTTCTTCTCTATCCTATGAATGCAATAGGCCAGCGCCATCTCCCCGTGTTTTTGATGATGCCCGTAGGTCTCTCCGTCAGTCGCCACATGCGCCAGTTCGGGCCCGTTTTCCTCCTCTGAAAAGAGAGAGAGGAGCCTGTTGGCAAAATTATCACCGTTTTTCAGCAGGTCGCCGAACCCCAGATCCCTTGATACGGGCCCGTCATAGAAAAAGAGCGCTATCTCTTTACCCGAACCAAGCACGCATTTATATGGCCTTCGCGGGTCAACCTTTTCTCCGGACACATCCGTCCATTCTGCGGAACCCGGCTCTTTTATCTCTTTTGCCTGGTTTGGCGCGAGTATTGTGAATTTAATCCCGTTTTCAGCCAGCAGTTCAAGCGTCTCATTGTCAGCCGCAGTCTCCGCGAGCCACATGCCTTCGGGCATCCTCTTGAACCGCCTCTTAAAATCCTCTATTCCCCATTTTATCTGCGTCTCCCTGTCGCGCCTGTTCGCGAGCGGCATTATTATGTGATTATAAACCTGCGCGATTGCCGCGCCGTGCCCCGAGAAATTCTTCATCGATTCCCTGTCAGCCTCAAGAACCGCCTCGTAAACGTCCGGCCTGTGGCACTCGAGCCAGGAGAGCAGCGTGGCCCCGAAATTAAAACTTATTTTGGAATAATTATTAACTATCTCCGTTATCTTGCTGTCTCCATCAAGAATCCGCGAGGCCGCATTGGGCGCATAGCACTCGGCGGTGATTCGTTCGTTCCAGTCATGATACGGATAGGCTGAATCCTGTTTTTCTATTGTTGACAGCCACGGATTCTCCCTCGGCGGCTGGTAAAAATGGCCGTGTATGCATATGTGCTTTTTCATGCTTTTCTTCTCCTCAGTATAACCGCCGTATAAGGGCTGATTTTTATCTTTCTCCCCGCAGCCTTTGCGCCTGCTCCTTCACCATAGGAATATAATAACACATCCCACCGGCCCCGGGGAAGCGCCGCGTCCCTGTCGCTTCCTCCAAAATTGTAAACACAGCAATAAACCCCGGTTTTGTTTTTAATCTCAACTCTTATCACCCCCCGGTTTTCTTCTGTGCTGTATGAAGCCCTGCAGCATCCGGCCTCCCGTCTTATCTTTATGAGTTCCCTGTAATAAGCTGCCATCTCTCTTTTTTTACCGCTTTCTTCAATGTTCCATGAAAGCTTTGACTTGTTAAACGTCTCCTCTGCCTGCGGGTCCGGCGGTTCAAGAGCGCCCATAAACCCCTCAAACTCTTTTTTCCTGCCCTCACGCACACCGCGTATCAGCGCCTCATCATTGTGGCTTGTAAAATATAAAAAAGGCGCGGCTTCCCCGTATTCCTCCCCCATAAAAAGCAGGGGCACATAGGGAGACATCAATGTAAAAGCAGCGGCGAGTTTTGCCTTTTTTTCGCCGGCAAGCGAAATCAGCCTGCCGCCGTGGGCCCTGTTTCCTGTCTGGTCGTGGTTCTGTGAGAAAACCGTAAACCTGCAGGCCGGTATATTTACCGCGCTGTTCCCGTGCCTCCTCTTTCTAAAACACGAATATATTCCGTCATATACAAACGGCGACCTTAAAACCTTTACAAGCTGCGCCGTGCCCCCAAAATCCGTATAATACCCGCTCTTCTCGCCGGTCAGGACGCTGTGAAGCGAGTGGTGAAAATCATCGGCCCACTGAGCGTCAAGCCCGTACCCGCCCTGCTTTACGGGCCGCACAATACGCGAATCATTAAGGTCGCTCTCGGCTATTACATTTATTATCCTGCCCGTTTTTGCCGCGTAATCACACACCCTCTCCTTTATCTCCGCGAGAATGTGCTTCGCGCTGAAATCAAATATGGCGTGGACAGCATCCAGCCTTAACCCGTCAATATGGAATTCATCAAGCCAGTAAAGCGCGTTTTCAATTATATAATCCCTTACCCCGCCGGACCACGCGCCGTCATAGTTTACGGCATCTCCCCATGGTGTCTTATACGCCGAAGTAAAGTACGGCCCGTAAACGCCCGTATAGTTCCCCTCGGGCCCGAGGTGGTTATATACAACATCAAGGATAACCGCGATTTTATTTTTATGGCACTCATTTACAAAACTTTTCAGCCCTTCAGTCCCGCCGTATGTGTTTTGAACAGCGTAAAGATAGGCCCCGTCATAACCCCAGTTTCTCGCGCCCGGAAACTGCGCCACGGGCATAACTTCAACAGCATTGATACCCATGTCTTTTAAATGCTTTATCCTGCCGGCTGCCGCCTCAAACGTACCTTTGCCCGTAAAGACTCCCGCATGAAGTTCATATATTACCATATCTGCTGTCTTTATCCCTTTAAACCCTCTGTCGCTCCACTTAAACGCGCTGTGGTCAATTACCTCTGACGCGCCGTGAACGCCCCCGGGCTGATAAAAAGAGGCCGGGTCAGGCCTCGGCTCTGCCCCTTCCACAGAATACATGTATTTTTGGCCGGGAAGGGCGCCCTTAACCATAACCTCAAAATATCCGCTCTCATCTTTTTTCATGGGAACAACCCGCGGCCCGCCCCGTCCGGACAGGACAAGCTCAACAGCCTCTTTTTCAGGCGCCCAAACCCTGAAGAGGCAGCCCTTCCCCTTTTTATAATGCGCTCCCGGCCTCATTTAAGGATTCACCCTTTTTTTGAAAAATAAAACCCCAAGAGGCGGCACCGTAAGCGTCGCGGAATTTCCCATGCCATGCGCCTCAAACGGAAAAACATGCACTCCGCCGTAATTGCCCGCGCCGCTTCCTCCGTATTCTTTCGCGTCGCTGTTTAAAATTTCGTCCCAGAAACCCGATGACGGGAACCCGAGCGTATAATGATGCCTGGCGACAGGCGTAAAATTACAGACAATCACAATATCATCGTCTTCATTTTCCCCCTTCCTGATAAAACTTATGACAGATTCCTCGAAATTCCTGCAGTCAATCCACCGGAACCCTTCATATGTAAAATCACGCTCATAAAGCGCGGGCTGGCTCTTATAAACCCTGTTTAAATCACCGGTCCATTTTTGAACCCCTGCGTGAAGCGGGGTTTCTGCCGCGGCCCAGTCAACACTGCCGTTAAAATCCCACTCCGCCCACTGTCCTATTTCGCAGCCCATGAAAAGCGTCTTTTTCCCCGGATGTGCGTACATATATCCCAAAAGCGCCCTCACCCCGGCCATTTTCTGCCAGTCATCGCCCGGCATCTTTCCCGCAAGCGAACCCTTCCCGTGCACAACCTCGTCGTGTGAAAAAGGCAGCATAAAATTTTCGGAAAAGGCGTACATAAGGCTGAAAGTCAGCTTGTCGTGATTATATTTTCTGTAAACAGGATCCTCGGATATGTAGGAGAGAGTGTCATTCATCCATCCCATGTTCCATTTAAGCCCGAATCCAAGCCCTCCGGTGTAAACCGGCTTGGATACCATGGGCCATGCTGTTGATTCCTCGGCGATTGTCTGGGTTCCGGGATATTCCCCGTATACCGTCTCATTAAACCTTTTCAGGAACTCAATGGCCTCGATATTCTCATTGCCGCCGTATTTATTGGGTTCCCACTCGCCTTCTTTGCGGGAATAGTCAAGGTAAAGCATTGAAGCCACCGCGTCAACACGCAGGCCGTCAGCGTGATACTTGTCAAGCCAGAAAAGCGCGTTGCTTATCAGAAAATTTTTTACCTCGTTCCTGCCGTAATTGAATATTGCGCTTTTCCAGTCGGGATGAAACCCTTTTCTTTTGTCCTCGTGCTCATATAAATGCGTGCCGTCAAAGAAACCGAGGCCGTACTCGTCCGTCGGGAAATGCGACGGCACCCAGTCAAGAATCACTCCTATCCCCGCCCTGTGCAGTGAATCAATAAGAAACATAAAATCCTGCGGCGTGCCGAACCTTGATGTGGGAGCGAAATACCCGCCTGTCTGATAGCCCCACGAGCCGTAAAAAGGATGCTCCATGACAGGCATGAGCTCCACATGGGTAAAACCTGTCTTCAAAACATACTCAGTCAGTTCAACAGCAAGCTCCCTGTAGCTCAGCGACTCAACCCCGCTCTTTTTCCTCCACGAGCCCAGGTGCACCTCATAAACCGACATCGGCGCTTTAATCGAATTTTTTTCATGCCTGCTTTTCATCCATTCGGAATCGGCCCACTCATATTCGAGCCCCCACACAATGGAGGCTGTCTTTGGCGCTATTTCCCAGAAGAACCCGTACGGGTCCCCCTTTTCAACAGAATAGCCCCTCACAGAAGAATCAATCTTGTATTTATACAGTTCTCCTTTTTTCATCCCCTCTACAAAACCCTCCCAGATGCCCGAACTGTCGGCCCTGGCAAAGAGCCTGTGGCTTCCCGGCTGCCAGTTGTTAAACCTGCCGATGACAGATACGCATGACGCGTTCGGCGCCCACACCGAAAAAAAGACTCCCTTGCGCCCCTCAAACTCAGCCTCATGCGCGCCCATCTTTTCATAAAGCCTGAAATGGCTCCCCTCTTTAAAATGGTATATATCCTTTTCCGTGAAAAGGGATTTTCCGCTTACAACGGTTTTATCCATGCTTAACCTCTAAACCTCCTTTGCAGTTATGGCTTTAATGCCTCTTACGGGTATCATTATCCAGTCGGGCCTGTTATTGGCCTCATAGGCTATCTCGTAAAGCGCCTTGTTAATCATATACGCGTCGTTTAAAACCGCGAAATCCTCCGGCTCTTCGGGCACAAGCCCGGAACCTTTTACTTTCTCCAGGTAGGAACCCTTAAACATTTCAGCAACATACCTGTACCACGCAATCGCCCATGGCTCCATCTTTTCCGCGTCTTCGGGCCTTATTGCCGGATGTTTGAGAAGCGAAGCGTAAGCGACATAATGAAAGGAGCGCAGCATGCCCGCTATGTCACAGACAGGCGTGCGCTTGAGCCTGCGCTCGCTTAAAGGCCTGGCTGGTTCTCCCTCAAAATCTATGATGGCAAAATCATTTCCCGTAAACAGCACCTGCCCGAGGTGATAATCCCCGTGAATTCTTATTATTTTCCCCTCCAGCTTTTTGTCCGTCATCCTTTTTATCCTGCGGTCTATCTCTCCTTTGAGGGAGATTATCTCTTTTACCTCCTCTTTTGCCGCGCCTTCAATCCTGTTTTTGTTTTTGTCAAGAAGGTTGAAAACAGCGGACGCAGAATTCTTCATGGACTGATAAACCGAACGCTGATAAAGAAGCGACAGCGGCTCGGGCGCGAAAGCGCCGCTGCTTTTCGGCGAAGAAAGCGCCAGGTGCATCTCGCCTGTCCTTGTACCCAAAAGGGATATCATATTTATAAAAAACTCTCCCACAAGGCTCCTGAACTGCTCTTCAGGGACCGCCTCCTCCTTTTGCCCTGTCATATCAGCGCCGCTCTTTTCAAGCTCCTCTTTTCTGGTAAAAATACGCTCATAAAATTTGCCCACATGCTCAAGCGCGTAGCTCCAGGCGTCTCCCTCATTAACCACAAAGGCCTGCATTGCCGCGGCTGACGAGGGCTGCTTATCGGGCCTGCTGTAGCGTATCATTCCGTAATAATCAGGCGTAAAACTGAAACCCGCGGGCCCGGTCAGCGCGTTCAAAATTTCAACTTCCGGGTTTTCGCCCTCCTCGCATCTCCTGAATATCTTAAGTATCGCCTTTGAGTTATATACTATAGAATTGTTGGACTGCTCCGCTCCTATTACATGTGACGGGAAAGCGCTCTCCCTTCCCTCGAATACCGCGCTGAACTTCGGCGTAACAGAGGCCTCAAGCCCGCCGTTTTTGCCCCTCACCCTCTTTTTCCCGCGCATCAAATCGAAGAGCCACGCGTGAAAATCTGGGTCCGATATGGAATCATATATTACTCCGCTTTCCCCCGCGCATGAGGCCCTTGCAATGAGAGAATGCGGGTATCCGGACTCTATCAGGCCCGCTTCTTTGCCCCACGCCGTAAATACCGGGATTATATAGGTTTCGGGCCTGCCCTCTGTATATGTAACCTCAACAACCAGTATCGCGCCTTCCCTGGCGCCGCTCGCGGCCGGAATGCTGTCAGAGACCGCTGCCCTCCTGATTGTCCGCCCCTTTCCTCCGAACCACCTTGCTGTTCTTATATATTTTTCAAGCGCTGCCCGCTCAAGCCGCGACACTGTCTCCGCTGTTATTTTATTGCGCGTGTTTTCCGCCGCTTCTATGACAGGCAGCTCCTGCTGCCCGCTGTCCGCGTCCGAAGGGACATCATTAATAAGTGACATCCAAAAATAGTTGTAGGGGCCGAGGGTAAACACATAGGGCTCTTTTTTTATCCTCGCGAAGCGGTTCTGGCTGAAGGCCTCCTCAGGCACCATCCCTTCATATTCCGACAGGTCAATCTCAGCCGGCTGTGAGAACCGCGAGAGGTTAATGACGCCGAGTATCTTTTCGTCCCCGTATTCCCGGATAAAGGCAAAAACTTTTGGATTTGGCGGGGATAATATTTTCATGGTTCCCCTGCCGAATGCCGCGTATTTTTTCCTCATAGCTATTACCCTTTTTGTCCACCACAAAAGCGATGACAAATTCTTCTGCTGGCTGTCGACATTTACGGTCTCATAGTGGTATTCAGGGTCTATTATAACCGGAAGAAACAGCTGCTGGGGATTTGCCCCTGAAAAACCGGCATTTCGTGATCCATTCCACTGCATCGGCGTCCTTACGCCGTCGCGGTCGCCCAGGTAATAGTTGTCGCCCATGCCGATTTCATCCCCATAATATATGACGGGAGTGCCCGGCATTGAAAGAAGCAGTATGTTCATGACCTCAACCTTTCGCCTGTTGTTCCACAAAAGCGGGGCCAGCCTGCGGCGTATGCCGAGGTTTATTTTCGCGCGCGGGTCAGCCGCGTAAAAGCTGTACATGGAGTCGCGCTCCTCGTCGGTTACCATCTCCAGCGTGAGCTCGTCATGGTTTCTCAGAAACATGGCCCACTGCGCGTTGTCGGGAATTTTCTCCTCCGCCCCCTCCATTATATTTACAAGCGGAAACCTGTCCTCAAGCTGTATTGCCATAAACATCCTCGGCATAACCGGAAAATGAAATGCCATGTTGCACTCATCCCCGTCTCCAAAATATTTTATCGCGTCCTCGGGCCACTGATTTGCCTCGGCAAGAAGCATTTTGTTTTTGAATTTTGAGTCAACGTGTTTGCGCAGTTCTTTCAGGAACGCGTGCGTCTCCGGCAGGTTCTCGCAGTTGGTCCCGTCTTTCTCAAAGAGATAGGGCACTGCGTCAAGCCTCATTCCGTCAACGCCCATTTTGAACCAGTAATCAATCACGTCAAACATGGCCTTTTTAACTTCAGGATTCTCAAAATTTAAGTCCGGCTGGTGGGAGTAGAATCTGTGCCAGTAGTATTCTCCGGCCACCGGGTCCCATGCCCAGTTCGACGACTCAAAATCCTTGAATATTATCCTGGCGTCCCTGTACTTATCCGTTGTGCCGCTCCACACATAATAATCCCGGTGCTTTGAGCCCTTAGACGATGTCCTCGCCCGCTCAAACCACGGATGCTTGTCCGACGTGTGGTTCAGCACCAGTTCAGTAATGACCTTCATGCCCCGGCTGTGCGCCTGCTTTAAAAACTCCTTAAAATCCTTAAGCGCGCCGTATGACGGGTTTATTCCGTAATAATCCGATATGTCATAACCGTCATCCTTTAACGGCGAGGGATAAAACGGAAGGAGCCACAGCGCCGTAACGCCCAGATCCTGCAGATAGTCAAGTTTTGATATGAGCCCCGGGATATCGCCGACACCGTCACCGTCGCTGTCGCAAAAGGATTTTATATGCAGTTCGTATATTATCGCGTCTTTGTACCACAATGCGTCTGTTTTCGCCTCTTCAGCCTGCCGGTTTTTCACGCGGAATCTCCTTAAAAACTATTCGTAATTCTTATTCCTATTCCTATTAAATACAAAAACAAACCTGCTTCCCACCGCAACTTTCACAGCTTTCAGTTTTCACTTTTCAGTTGCCGTTACGCCTCCGCAACACCCTCTCTCCGGCTCTCTCCCTTCAAGGGAGAGAGGGAAGATCAAACCCTCGTCCGCTCAGACGGGGACCAGCCCCGTCTCTACGAATCCGGTGCGTCTTAATTATAAAATATCAAATATAAAATTTTACTTCTTCGCTCTAAAAACATGCACGGGATTAACCGCGGGGTCAAGTTCGACATAATTTCCGCCGTCCTTCCACTTGTAAACCCCGCCGTAAAACAGGTCCTCAACATCAAATTC
>DSBP01000315.1 GCA_011049465.1 bacterium
GAATCATAGCGAACAGGCTGCTTATGCCCTATGACCCCACACCCGAAAAACTCACCACGTATGAGTGCGGCGTTGACCCTGTGGGCAGCGGCAACTTCAGGTATAACATCAGGTTTTATGTCTTCGCCCTTTTATACGTCATATTCGCCGTAGAGGCGGTCTTCCTCCTGCCGTGGGCGGTTGTTTACACAAAGATGGAAGGGATGCTTCCGCTTGTGGAGGTTCTGATTTTTGTATTCATACTTATCCTCGGGCTCGCCTACGCGTGGAAAAAAGGGGAACTCAAATGGGATTGATGAACGGCGTTGACAATGAACTGATAAAAAAGATTCCCGGCGCCCCTGTAATCATGACATCCGTTGAGTGGGCAATAAACGCCTCCCGCGCGAACTCGCTTTGGACCGTGACTTTCGGGCTTCGCTGCTGCGCCATTGAGATGATGCATACGGGAGGGACAAAGACAGACTGGTCGCGTTTCGGGTTTGAAGTGCCGGCTGCCTCGCCGAGGCGCGCGGACGTAATGGTAGTCGCGGGCACGGTCTCCAAAAAAATGGCGCCTGTCGTAAAGAGGCTCTACGAGCAGATGCCCGGCCCCAAATACGTCATGGCAATGGGCGCTTGCGCGATTTCGGGGGGGCCTTTTATTTATGATTCATACTCGGTCGTTATGGGTGTTGACAAGCTCATACCTGTTGATGTTTACATACCGGGCTGCCCGCCGAGGCCCGAGGCGCTGATTGACGGATTCATAAAGCTTCAGAAGAAAATAATGGCGCAGAAAATCAGGAAGTGAAGAGTGACTGTCCGGGAACTGCTTGAAAAGATTAAACAAAAGGCTGAAATAGAGGATTCAAAAGAGGATCTGGGCGTATTAAACGCTTATGTGAAGCCCTCCTCGCTGCGTTCCCTCCTTATATATATGAGGGACAGCCTGGGTTTTGACTGGATGAGTTTTATGACAGCGCTTGACATGCCGCAGGAAAACACAATTGAGGCCGTGTATGAGCTCTTTTCAAACAGCTCAAAGGACAGCGCGAGGATAAAGGTGAAACTGAGCAGGCAGGCCGCGGAGGTTGAGACAGTATCCGATATTTACAGGACAGCTGAGTGGCACGAGCGGGAAGCGGCAGAGATGTTCGGTATCACGTTTAAAAACCATCCTCATCCCGAAAACCTGATTTTAACGCCTGATATCAAGGCGCCGCTGAGGAAGGATTTCAGCGGCGGAGACATGAAAAGGATGCCGGAATAAGGAAAACTGAAAGTTGAAAACTGAAAGTTGAAAATTAAGAAAAAAACCGGAAAAGAAACGGAAAAAAATGGAACAGAAGACGGCTTTTGAGATACAGGAGCTTACATCAGACGAATATGTGTTAAGCATGGGGCCTCAGCATCCGGCTACTCACGGCGTGCTGCGCATACTGCTCCGGATGGACGGCGAGGTTGTCGTAAACCTTCAGCCCGACCCGGGCTACATACATTCAAGCATAGAGAAGATATGCGAGAACAGGAAATATGACCAGGTAATGCCCTATACGGACAGGATGGATTACCTCTCCGCTGTGAGCTACAACCTGGCTTATGCCCTGGCTGTTGAAAAACTGATGGGGCTGGAGGTGCCGAACCGCGGCCGGCACATAAGGGTTATCCTTGCCGAGATGAACAGGATAATGAGCCATCTGCTCTGGTTCGCCGCGTACGGGATAGACATGGGAGCGCTTACGCCCATATGGTACGCTTTCCGCGAGAGGGAAAATCTAATCACGCTCATAGAAATGCAGACAGGCAACAGGCTGACGCATCATGCCTTAAGAATCGGCGGCGTGAAAAACGACCTGCCGACGGGATTTGTGGAAGGGCTCAATAAGTTCCTGGAAAATTTCAATGATATGGTGGATGAGTACGAGGCGCTTTTTATTGACAATGTTATTTTTAAGGCAAGGACAAAATCCATAGGCGTGCTGAAAAAAGAGAATGCCATAAGCTACGGCGTTACTGGCCCGAATTTAAGGGCATCGGGCTGTGATATTGACCTGAGAAAACTGGCTCCATACTCGGGTTATGAGAATTTTTCGTTTGAGGTTTGTTCGGAAAAAAACGGCGACTCCTGGGACAGATGCAAAATAAGGATGAATGAGATGAGGCAGAGCGCTTCCATCTTGAGGCAGGCGATTGACACCCTGCCTGAAGGCGAAATTTCGGCCAAGGCCCCGAAGATAATCAAGCCGACGCCCGGCGGCTGTTACGCCAAGGTTGAAGGCCCGAGAGGCGAAGTGGGCGCTTATGTGGTGAGCGCGGGAACCGATAAGCCCTACAGGGTCAAATTCAGGAGCCCGTCGTTCTCGAATTTGAGCGCCTTAAACGAAATGTGCGCGGGCGTTAAGATAGCCGACCTTGTCGCGATAATGGGAAGCCTGGACATTGTAATACCGGAGATAGACAGATGACATGGAAAACGGGGAAGAGATGGAACTGATAAGAGAACTGCTGTATAATTCAGGAGAGCCGCTGTCGGAGTTTTACCGGTGGCTGCACAAAGCATGGGCGGGATTCAGCGTGCCGCCGGTCTTTCTTGACCTTATGATACAGTTTGCGGTCGCGGCTGCCGTATTCGGGTTCGTAGCCGTAAACGCGCTGTGGATTATATATTATGAAAGAAAGTTCTCGGCAAAGCTGCAGATAAGGATAGGGCCAAACAGGGTCGGGCCGCTCGGCCTGCTCCAGACCGTGGCTGACACGGTCAAGCTTCTTATTAAGGAAGACATAAACCCGTCAAAGGTTGACAGGGTAGTATTCATACTGGCGCCGGGTATTGTTTTTCTCGGAACATTTTTAACCATGCTCGTTATACCCTTCGGCAACGGCCTTATTGCCGCTGACTTGAGCATAGGGATTCTTTACATACTGGCTGTCAGCGGACTGGCTGTAATAGGGCTGCTCGCGGGCGGGTGGGCATCCAACAACAAATACTCGCTCATGGGCGGCATGCGCTCTGCGGCGCAGATAGTGGCCTATGAGATACCTGTGCTTGTGGTAATACTCGGCATAGTGATGCTGGCCGGCACGATGAAGATGGGCGGCATAGTTGAGGCGCAGGCAGGGTACAGGTGGTTTGTCATATACCAGCCGATAGCGTTCCTGATTTTTCTGATAGCGGCAAACGCCGAGATAAACAGGGCGCCCTTTGACCTGCCCGAGGCAGAGTCCGAGCTTGTGTCGGGTTTCATAACGGAATATTCGGGGATGAAGTTCGCCTTTTTCTTCCTGGCGGAATACACAAACCTGTTTATAGTGAGCGCTGTCGCCGTGACGCTCTTTCTGGGCGGATGGGAAGGCCCGTTTTTTCCGCCGTTTGTATGGTTCATCATCAAGACTTACGCTGTTGTCACTGTCCTTATGTGGATGCGCTGGACATTCCCGAGAATCAGGGTGGACCACCTGATGCAGTTCTCGTGGAAATACCTGCTGCCTATTGCGCTTGTAAACCTGCTGGTTACGGCGATAGTCATTAAATTTATCTAAAGGAGATGTATGTTTAAGTACGCGGCAGATATCATAAAAGGAGTGTTGAGCCTGTGCGAGGGGCTTGGCGTCACACTGAAGCATTTTTTCAGGAAGCCTTTTACGCTCCGGTATCCTGATGTGCGGCCCGAAATACCGCTCCGCTTCAGGGGGCGGCTCGTGCTTCCTGTTGACCCTGACAAAGGCGCTCACAGGTGCACTGCCTGCATGATGTGCGTCAAGGCGTGCCCGAACCGCTCCATAGAGATTGAAAAAGAGACAGGGGAAGACGGTAAGCCAAAGCCCAGGGCGGCGAAGTATTATTACAACCTCGGCACCTGTATTTTCTGCAATATGTGCGTTGAGTCGTGCCCGTTCGCGGCGATTGTGATGTCGGATGAATATGAGCTGGCGGTTTATGACAGGGAAACCCTCATGCAGGAGCTCACGGCTGAAAACCTGAGGCTCGACGGCGCAAAGGGCGCGTGGTGGAAGTCGAAATTCAGGGAAGAAACCGCGGCCGGAAAAGGGGAGGCTTCAAATGGCTGAGTCAATCCTGTTTTACGGATTCGCGGCAATGATACTCATAGCAGGGCTCATGGTTGTAATATCAAGAAACCTTTTCCACGCGGCGCTCTGGCTAGCGCTTTCGCTCTTTGGAGTCGCGGGAATTTACGTGCTTTTGAGCTCCTATTTTGTGGCGGGCATACAGGTTCTCATATATATAGGCGCTGTTGTTGTCCTGACCATATTTGTGATTAACATGACAAGGGAAATTACGGGCGACATGAACGCGCCGCGCAAAACGGCTGTTGTCCCGGCTCTCCTGGCCTCCGCGCTCACTGCCGCGCTCATTATCTCGGCAATGCTTAAGACCGACTGGGCCTCAAGGATGTCCAGGGCGCCCGCGTCAGGCGCTGACAACACAGAACTTATCGGCAGGCTGCTCCTGACGGATTTTGTGGTGCCGTTTGAGGCTGTCTCAATGCTTCTTCTGGCGGCGCTTATCGGCGCTGTCGTTATCGTATCAAAGGACACGGGAGAGAAAGAATGATTACCCTGATGCATTATACAGTGCTGAGCGCCCTGCTTTTTTCCATAGGGATATTCGGCGTGATAACCAGGAAAAACGCGATTACGATTCTTATGTCGCTTGAGCTTATATTTAACGCGGTCAACATAAATATGGTGGCTTTTTCAAAGTTTGTGGCGCCGTCAGCGGCCCAGGGAGAGCTCTTCGCGCTCTTTATCATAGCGGTCGCGGCCGCGGAGAGCGTGCTTGCGCTTGCGATAATACTGGCGATTTACAGAAGAAGGCGCGTTGTAAACGCGGACGAAATGAGGCTGATGCGCAATTGAAATTTTGAATTTTAAATTTGCAAGTGAAAGATTAGGGCTAAAAGCAAGGCAGTAGTTGAATTTGAACTTGAAACATGAAGCTTGAAACTGTACTTAAGGAGGATTAAGGAGTGAACCAGTACTTGACAGCAGGGCTTCTTATACCGGTGCTTCCGCTTGCGGCGTTTGTGATTATCTCCGCGTTTGCGGGGCGTTATAAGATGGCAAGCGCGTTGACGGCCATAACAGCGATGGCAGGGTCGTTTCTTCTGGCGCTTTATGTGCTGTCTTCGCAGCTGGCGCCGCATCCCGCGGCTTATGAGCTGAGCCTGCCCTGGATGCACATCGGTGATGTGCGCATGGACATAGGCATACTCATAAACCCCCTTACATCAATAATGCTCATAGTGGTCACGTCCATAAGCCTGCTTGTCCTTATCTATTCCGTGGGGTATATGAAAGGGGACGAAAGCTTCTCGAGGTTCTTCGGATTCATATCATTATTTTCCTTCTCCATGCTTGGGATAGTCATTTCAAACAACCTGATTCAGCTTTACATTTTCTGGGAGCTTGTGGGGCTCTCCTCATATCTTCTCATTGGTTTTTGGTATCAAAAGCCCGAAGCTTCGGCAGCGGCTAAAAAGGCCTTTGTTGTCACCCGTTTCGGCGACCTCGGGTTTCTTGCGGGAATACTGATACTCGGGTTTAACGCGGGAACATTCAACTTCCTTGAGATGGAGGCGTGGGCGCGCACAGCGGTGAGCGTCGGAGCCATATCAGCGGTGCTCTTTACCGCCGCGGTAATCTGCCTTTTTTCGGGCGCCGCGGGCAAGAGCGGCCAGTTCCCGTTTCACGTCTGGCTCCCGGACGCGATGGAGGGCCCGACGCCCGTATCAGCGCTGATACACGCGGCAACAATGGTAGCGGCAGGCGTATTCATGGTCGCGAGGCTCTTCGGAATATTCAGCCTCTCGCCCGAGGCAATGATGGTAATAGCGTATATCGGGTGTTTCACCGCGCTGCTGGCGGCTTTAATCGCGCTTACGCAGGAGGATATAAAGAGGGTTCTCGCTTACTCGACGCTCTCGCAGCTCGGCTTCATGATGCTCGCGCTCGGCGCGGGCGGCTATACAGCCGGCATGTTCCACCTCTTTACGCACGCTTTTTTCAAGGCTCTTTTATTCCTTGGCGCGGGCAGCGTGATTCACGCGGTACACACAAACAATATATGGAACATGGGCGGCCTGCATAAAAAAATGCCGGTTACTTCCATAACCTTTCTTGTGGCCGCGCTCGCCATATCCGGGATATTTCCTCTGGCAGGGTTCTGGTCAAAGGATGAGATACTGACCGTGCTTCTTGATTCGGGCAACAAGCCGCTTTATTACACGGCCTCGTTTACCGCGTTTCTTACGGCTTTTTATATGTTCAGGCTTTACCTGCTCACATTCGCGGGCAAGCCGAGGGATGAGCGCGCTTACGCTCACGCGCACGAGTCTCCGGCTGTAATGACCGTGCCGCTCATAATACTGGCTGTTCTCTCCGTATCAGCCGGATGGGTGGCAATACCGGGAATGGAGAAGAATATCGGCACGTTCCTCTATTTTGGGGAGCACCCGCACGGAGCCCCTTTTAATATGGGCGTCGCGGTAAAATCAAGCGTCATAGCATTAAGCGGAATCGGCCTCGCGCTTATAATGTACCTCTTCGGCGTGTTAAAGCCGGACGCTGTCAGGAAGGCTGCCGGCCCTCTTTACGGCCTCTCCAAAAACAAGTTCTACATTGACGAGATTTACCTGTTTGTAATAAAAGCCGTATTTCTCAGGCTCGCTGAAATCATAAAATGGTTTGACAGGCACGTTGTTGACGGCGCGGTCAATTTGAGCGCGTTTATTACGCGCTGGCTCGGCGTGAAGCTGAGGCTCTCAATAACGGGCAGGGTGCAGGATTACGCGCTCTTTATATTCTGCGGCGTGATAGTCGTGATAGCGGCTTTCGCGGTATATGACCCCGAAGCGCTTAAAATGTTTGGAGGAAGACAATGATTGAGGCGCTCTCTTTTTTAAATGAGATACCCATACTGACTATAATATACTGCTTGCCGCTGCTCTCGGTCCTGCTTCTTCTGTTTGTGCCGGGGGACAACCACAGGCTGGTAAGGCTCACTGCATTGATTCCGTCAACAATTGCCTTCATACTCTCCATACTGCTCTTTTTTGCCTATGATTACAACACGGGCGGGCTGCAGTTTGTGGAGCGCCACGAGTGGGCCGCAACAATAGGCATCAACTATTTCATGGGGGTAAGCGGAATCAATGTCACGCTTGTCCTGCTGACGGGAATCATAATAGTGGCGGGCATACTGGCGTCATGGGAGATCACATACAGGCCGAAAGAGTTCTTTATGCTCCTGCTCACGCTTACCACGGGAGTCTTCGGCGTTTTCATGACATACAATCTTTTTCTCTTCTTCCTGTTCTACGAGATTGCCGTGCTTCCGATGTACCTTCTCATAGGAATATGGGGCACGGGCGACAGGGAGTATTCCGCGATGAAGCTGACCCTATACCTGATGGTCGGGAGCGCGCTCATACTCGCGGGCATACTCGGGTTATTTTTTGCCTGCGGCGCGGCTACGGGCATTTATACATTTGATTTTGATGTTTTGGAGCAGGTCAAATACGGGATAACTTTCCAGAAGGCTTTTTTCCCCATACTCTTTGTGGGCTTCGGCATACTCGCTGCCCTGTGGCCGTTCCACACATGGTCGCCTGACGGCCACGCGTCCGCTCCGACAGCGGTATCTATGCTTCACGCGGGCGTGCTGATGAAGCTCGGCGCCTACGGGTGCCTTGTAATAGCGGTGTGGCTGCTGCCTGAGGGCGCGAAATTCTGGCTGCCTGTTGTCCTGATACTCACGCTTGTCAATATTGTTTACGGCTCAATAGGGGCTGTCGCGCAGAAGGACCTGAAATACATCGTGGCATATTCCTCAGTCAGCCACATGGGCATAGTGCTCTTCGGCATTGCCGCGGAAAATTCAATAGCCTTAAGCGGCGCGGTTTTGCAGATGTTCTCTCACGGCATCATGACGGGCCTCTTCTTCGGTCTGGTGGGAATGGTTTACGGCAGGACGCACACAAGGGACATCTCAAAGATGTCAGGGCTCGCGAAAAAGATGCCTGTGCTGGCCGTCTTTTTTGTAATGACCTGCCTTTGCTCGCTGGGGCTTCCCGGCATGAGCGGTTTTGTTGCCGAGATAACCGTGTTTGTGGGCGGGTTCATGAAGTATCCGGTGCTTACCATAATAGCAGCCACTTCAATAGTGGTGACGGCCTTTTACGTGCTGCGCCTTGTGCAGCGCTCTTTTTTCGGGCCGCTTAAGGAAGGTTTTGAGAGCTTAAAGGACGCGAACAAAATAGAGTACGCGGCCCTTTTTATCCTGATGTTTTTCATAATAGTTGTCGGGATTTACCCGTTCCATATAATGAAGGTGATACACGGGTCAGTGCTGCCGATTGCCCTAAAACTGGGCGGAATGTAAAAATGGAGGGACGAAATTGAATTTTATGCTGATGTTTGACGAGATGGCGCTCGCGCTCATAGCTGTGATGATACTGCTTCTGGATTTTTCCACGGGGAAAAAGAAGCTTATACCTTATTTTTACGCGGCCGCTTCAGCCGCGCTTGCTGTCATCATATTTTTAAACAGGAAAGAGGGGGTGCTTTTTTCAGGCGCCTATGTTTATGACGGGATTGCCTGGTTCTCAAAGATTGTGTTTCTCCTGGGCTCCTCTCTTTGCGCGCTCATGTCCGCTGAAACCGCGAGGGTCAAACCCAAATACGCGGGCGCCTATTACATGCTGCTGGCCGCGTCCACTCTCGGCATGATGTTTCTCGCCTCTTCGCGGGAGCTTATCACTATGTATGTGGGCCTTGAGCTTGCCACAATATCGCTTTACGCGCTGGCCGCGTTTTACAAGGATGACGACCGTTCGCACGAAGCGGGAATCAAATACCTGATACTGGGCGCGGCATCCTCGGGACTGCTTCTTTACGGAATCTCCCTTGTTTACGGAGTAACGCGGACCACATATCTTGACCAGATACTCTTTTTTACATCCGCGGGAGTGATGGAGCCGGTGTTTATAATCGGTGTGATACTTGTACTCCTGGGCTCGGCATTCAAGCTCTCTGCCGTGCCCATGCACGTCTGGACGCCCGATGTTTATACGGGCGCGCCCACGCCTGTGACGGCTTTTATATCCGTGGCGTCAAAGGCAGCGGGGTTTATTTTCATAGTGAGGATATTCTCTTACGGCCTTATAAACGCGGTTTATGTATGGGTGCCGATAATGGCTGTGATGGCAGCGCTTACGATGACAATAGGAAACCTGATAGCCATACCGCAGAAAAACATGAAGAGGCTGATTGCCTATTCCTCGATATCCCAGGCAGGCTACATACTTGTGGGTTTTGTGGGCGCGTCAGTCGTGGGTGTGAGTTCGGTTCTTTTTTACCTTCTGGCATACACGCTTACCAACATAGCGGTCTTCGCGGCCATTGCGGCGGTTTACAGGTCAACGGGCTCGGATGAGATTGAGGATTACGCGGGGCTTGCCCGGAGAAACCCGATGCTCTCGCTTGTGTTTATGCTCGGGCTCCTGTCTCTCGCGGGAATCCCGCCTCTGGCCGGTTTTGTCGGAAAGTTCTATCTCTTTTACGCGGCAATGCAGAAGGGATACCTGTGGCTGGTCATTCTCGCCGCGCTCAATTCCACAGTCTCGCTTTACTATTACCTGATGGTGCTGAAGCAGGTTTACATCAGGGAGTCAAAACCCGGTGCGTTAAAAGTTGATGTGCCGCTGAGCATAAAAATTGTGCTTGTGGCCACAATACTATCAATACTGGCAATAGGAATACTGCCGGGATACTTCATAGACACGACAACAGACATAGCGCAGAAATTGTATATGTGAAGAAAGTTAAAATTTTGAATTTGCAATTTTGAAGTTGGATTTCAGTGTTTCAGGTTTCAGGGTGACGCAGGCGCGTACGTGGTGTGGTTGTGTGGTTTTTAATGTAGTTGATTGTGTAGGTGCAAACTTTGAATCCTGAGTGAAATCGAAGGAAGTTTGCGATATTTATAAGCTGAAAGATGCTCAAATATCATAATTACCTAAAAATCCCCCCTTTGTAGATACATCAGGTATAAAATAATATAC
>DSBP01000115.1 GCA_011049465.1 bacterium
ATATAAGGAGTTGCCTGTTCTGTATGCTGAAACCTATTTTACCCGCTGCACCCATTCCTTAAATCACAAAATAAAAGACAGCCCCTTTGTCCTTACCCTCAGGCTCAACCCAAATCCTTCCTCCGTGACGCTCCACTATTCTTTTGCCCATTGAAAGCCCTCTGCCCGCTCCCTCATACCCGGCTTTTGTATGATGCATTATCCGGAAGGCTTGGATTTTTTCATAAAACCGCTAAGTGCCTATATGCAGCGGGTCAACAATGTTCTTTAAGGTGACTATGGAAGACAGGGCTGTCAGATAGCTGGTCTTGGGATTATTAGGCGACGGGAGGTTTTCCGTGATAACCTTGAACCTTCCGAACTCACCCTCCACAATTATCTCATGGGTATTTCTTGTGACAAGCGGGTCAGCCACAATCTTAACATGGGTTTTTTGCGGCCCTACTCCCGCTATGCTTAAAGTAGCGGCCACGTTTACATTCGCCGGAAAGACCTTTACTGCCTCAGCCGCGTTGCCGTCAAAAAGTATTGTTTCAACCTTTATTTCATCAATATTAATATTATTTTTGATGAGGTACTCGTTTCCCCGAAACGCAGCAGGCGGTTTTTTAGTGATGAGGGTAACTTTCTGCAGCCCCTTAAACTTCGCCGCCTCAAGCCCGTCGACGCCTATTACAGCGCCGGATGGGATGTAAATATTTATCCTTTTTTTCTTCGCTTCCTCAAAAAGCCCCATATTCTCAAGCACGCCTCCGACGCTTAAGATCATCACATCCTTTTTCCTGAGTATCGCCTGCTCAAAGACCTCTTTCACGGCATCCTTGGACGCGCACTCTATCACAAGGTCGCATTTTTTAACAAGTTCCTCTATGGACTCAAAAAATTCCAGTTTGTGAATGTTTTTAAGTTTTGCCGCCAGGAGATGATAATTGCCGCGGTTCAAATCATTAAACCCAAGCAATTCCACCCCTATATCGCCGTTATCAACGGCCATCGCTATCTCGGAGCCGATGGCGCCGCATCCTATTATCCCTATTGTCTTTTTTCTGCGGCCGCGGCCAAAACCAAGGACAGACATTATTTTTTCCCCCTTTTGATCCTGTTTTTCGAGTCAACCTTCACCATCTTCGGCCTGTGCGCCTTTAACTCCTCCTGTTTTATGAACCCGTAAGCGATTATTATGACCATATCGCCCGTTTCAACGAGCCGCGCGGCCGCTCCGTTAACGCACATATCACCCGAGCCTTTTTTGCCCTCAATAACATAAGTCTCAAACCTGCTGCCGTTATTGAGGTCAAGGACATGCACCTTTTCATAGACGCTGATTCCCGCGGCCTTTAAAAGGATCGGGTCAATCGTTATGCTTCCCTCATAGTGTATATGTTTGTCCGTAACCGTGGCCCTGTGTATCTTTGATTTCAGCACTTCAACAATCATAAGGCATCCTCCTTGTTCTCTTTTTTTACCGCGTTCCACTCGTCCATGTCTATTATCGTATTGTCAATGAGCCTTGTCTTTCCCACAAAAACAGCGGCTAAAATGGCTGTTTTCCCCGAGATTTTTTCCTTTTTTAACATTGTTCCGGGGTCCACGGCCTCCACGTATTCGGCCTCAACGTTTTCTTCCTTTAACTTGCGCCTAATTTCCTTTATAACAGACTGCGCGTCGCGCTCCCCAAGCTCCACCATGCTCTCGGCCACTTTCAGCGCCTTATAAAGCGCCGGCGCTGAATTGCGCTGTTCCGGCGTGAGATAGCCGTTTCTTGAGCTGAGCGCAAGCCCGTCTTTTCCCCTTACTGTCGGGCATATCTTCACCTCAGCCTGATAGTTGAGTTCCTTTGCCATCTTTTTCAGTATTACCGCCTGCTGAAGGTCTTTTTGCCCAAGATACATTCTGTCGGGGTTTATTATGTTCAACAGCTTTGCCACAATGGTCGTGACTCCCTTAAAATGCTCCGGCCTTGAGGCGCCGCAAAGAACCTTTGTCATCTCATTTTCAACCCTTACATAAGACGCGTACCCTTCGGGATACATCTCCGCCTCCCCGGGCGTAAAGAGGCACGTTACCGCCTTTGCCTGCTTAAGCTTTTTAATGTCAGCCTTGAGGTTTCTCGGATATTCATTTAAATCCTCATTTGCCGCGAACTGCGCCGGATTCACGAAGATGCTTACAATAACCCGATTGTTTTCTCTCTTTGCCGCCTCTATGAGGGACATATGCCCCTCGTGCAGGGCTCCCATAGTCGGAACAAAACCTATTGTCTTCGGCTGCTTGCCGCGGGCCCGCCTCATTTTTAAGGCAAATTCCCTCATCTCTGCCGCTTTTATTATATGTTTCATTCATACCTCCACAGCTTAATTATCCCGGTTTTTGCAGGCGCTCAGAAATAGTATTTCCTTCTCGGGTATTTTTTCCCGCGCACATCTTCCGAGAAACGCTTAACCGCTTTTACGGCGCGGACAGCCAGCCGTTCATAGCGTTTTACAAACTTCGGCTTAAAATCCTCAAAAAAACCGAGCATATCGTGCGTAACAAGGACCTGTCCGTCGCATTCCGGCCCTGCGCCTATCCCTATTACCGGTATTTTAACCGCCTTTGTAACAGCACCGGCAGCGCGCGCCGCCGTCTTTTCTATTACCAGCGAAAACACGCCCGCAGCCTCAAGCCGCTTTGCCGCCTCAACAAGCTCTTTTTCTTCGGCAGGCGTCCTCCCGAAAACAGGATAACCGCCGTATTTTTTGACTGACTGGGGCTGCATGCCTATGTGCCCCATGACAGGTATTCCCGCGTCAACAAGCGCCTTTACCTGCGGTATTATGTCGGCCCCGCCCTCAAGCTTTACCGCCGCGGCGCCGGTCTCTTTTATGACTCTTCCTCCGTTTTTTTTGGCCGCACCCTTTGACGCCTGATATGACATAAACGGCATGTCAGCCACAACCATTGTCTTTTTCGCGCCCTTCATGACAGCCTTTGTATGGTATATGACCTCATCAACCGTAACGGGCAGCGTTGTCGCGTTTCCCTGAAAAACCATCCCAAGGGAATCGCCGACAAGAATCATGTCAACGCCCGCTTTTTCAAGAAGCGAAGACATTGTATAGTCATAAGCGGTAAGCATCACTATCTTTTTACGGCCCTTAAGGGCCTTTATTGAGCCTGCGGTATGCATTGCTTTAACCCGGCACCGGCGTGTAATAATGAGTGCCGCCTTTTATTCCCAGCGCAAAATCCTTAATCAGCTTATACGCCCTTTTGTCATTGACAAAATCAATATCATCCGTATTTACTATCACAAGCGGGCTGCTGTTATAGTGAGAAAAGTAATGGTTGTAGGCCTGGGAAAGGTTGTATATGTAATCCTTTGTTACCGGTTTCTCAAAGCTTCTTCCCCTCTTTTTTATCCTCTCAAGCAGTGTCTCAACGCCTGCCTGAAGGTATATTACAAGGCCGGGCTTCAGCATCTCCGAAGAATTTACCACAGCCGAATATATCTTCTCGTAAAGGTTCAGTTCGTTCTCGTTAAGCGTTATATAGGCGAATATCCTGTCCTTTTCCAGGAGATAATCGGCCACTATCCTTCCCGCGAATAAATCCATCTGTTTAAGCGGCTCCTGCTGTTTCACCCTGTTTAAGAGAAAAAAAAGCTGCGTCTGAAGCGCCGTGTTTTTCATGTCCTTATAGAACTTCTCAAGGAAAGGGTTGTTGTCAACCTCTTCAAGGACAAGCCTGGCGTTTAAATCTTCCGCGAGAAACCCGGCAAACGAGGTCTTTCCCGCGCCGAGCACTCCCTCTACAGCTATATAATGAAAATCTCCCATTTAAACAGCTCCTATCTTTCTTATCTCTCCTGAAACCGCTTCCCGCGCAAGTTCATTAACGCTTTTTTTAAGCGCCGGATGGGCGGCGTCTCCGGCTATTTCTTTGAGCGGCTCAAGAACAAAACGCCGCTTGTGCATTTCACGGTGAGGTATAACAAGCCTTTCGCTTTCAAATATTATATGCCCGTACAGCAATATGTCAATATCAATAATTCTCGGGGTTTTTTCCGCTGTCCTCTCCCGCCCCAGCTCCGCCTCAACATCCTGCAGCGCGTTTAATAGCGCCTCAGGCTCCAATACGGTTTCGGCAGCAACGCAGATATTCAGGAAATCAGGATGCCCCGTGACTCCAACGGGCGCGGACTCATAGAGTGAGGAGACTGCCTTGAGCCTTACTCCCTTCCGGTCAATAAAAGCCAGCGCAGCGAGAATATTATCCCTGCGCTCTCCCACATTTGACCCAAGCGACAGAAAAACCTCTGCCATCAGATTTTTATCCCTTTCAGCCTGCTTATTGCCTCAAGCATAATCTCTTCCTCAACAGTAAGCGCTATCCTGAAATATCCGTCGCCCGAGGGCCCGAAACCAATGCCCGGCGTTATAACCACCTCCGCTTCATCAAGCGCCCTCGCGCAGAAGTTCATTGACTTGAAACCCGCCGGCACATCCACCCACAGATACATGGTGGCTTTTGCCTCAAGCGGCGAATATCCGGCTGCCTTAAGCGCGTCAAATCCCGCCTCCGCGCGTTTTTTGTAAAGCGCCCTTATGTCAGCCGCCTCCTTATCGCACTCAAGAAGCGCGCGCGCCGAAGCCGCCTGCAGGGCCGACACAGTGCCCGAGTCCATGTTTTCCTTTACCGTGAGCAGGCTGTTTACAGCCTCTTTTGAGCCTGCCGCGAACCCGACTCTCCAGCCGGTCATGTTATAGGTCTTTGACATTGAGTAAAACTCTATCACATGTTTTTTGGCGTCCTGTATCTCAAGCATTGATATCGGAGCTTCCCTGAAATAAATCTCAGAATAGGGAGCGTCCTGGGCTATCAAAAAATCATATTTTTTAGCGCGCGATACCGCGTCTTCGTAGAAAGTAAAATCAGCCATTGCCGAGGTCGGGTTATTTGGGTAATTGAGCCACATAATCTTTGCCCTTTTGTATATATCCGCGGGAATAGCGTCGAGGTCGGGCAGGAAACCGTTCTCTTTTGAGAGCGGCATCATATACGGCTCCCCTCCGGCCATTATGGTTCCCGCAATATAACCCGGATAGCCGGGATCGGGTATCAGCACGACATCCCCGGGATTCACATAAGCAAGTGGCAGATGCGTGATTCCGTCCTTTGCGCCTATCAGAGCCACAATCTCGTCATCTTCCAGCCTGGCGTCAAAACGCTTTGCCATCCATCCTGCCGCCGCTTCCCTGAAAACCCTGCTGCCCGCGCCAATCGGATACCGGTGATTCTCGGCGTTATCCGAGGCTTCCTTTATGAACTCAAGGATCCTTGGAGGAGTCGGCCTGTCCGGATCTCCTATGCCAAGGTCTATCAGCTTTTTACCGGCGGCCATCGCCTCCTTTTTCTTTCTGCTTATCTCCGCAAACACATAAGGAGGAAGCCTTTTTATTCTCTCCGCATGTTCCATCTTTAAAAACCTCCGCGTTTTTTAAGGATTCTGCCTGCTGACAAAATTCGCCAGCCTGCCGATACCTTCTATTTCAACCTCAACTTTGTCGCCTTCTTTCATCGGCCCGATTCCCGACGGCGTGCCTGTCGTAATGACATCCCCCCTGTAAAGCGTCATTATCTTTGAGACATAGCTGACGAGCCGCTTTACCTTGAATATAAAATCCGATGTATTTGACTCCTGCTTCAGCTCCCCGTTTAAAAAAAGCCTTATTGCCGCCTTATCCGGGTTTATGTCCTTTGTCACATAAGGGCCCATAGGCGCGAACGTATCAAAGCATTTTGCCCTTGACCACTGTCCGTCTTTTTCCTGCAGGTCGCGCGCGGTTACATCATTGAGGCAGGTGTAGCCTAAGATGCTGGCGTCAACCATCTCCTCGCCTATGTCTTTAATGTTGTTTTTGATTATTATGGCAAGCTCCGCCTCGTAATCAACCCTTTTGCTCATGGCGGGCAGTACTATATTGTCCATATGGGCTGCAACCGTATTTGATGTCTTGATAAAAATCAGCGGCTCTGCCGGCCGCGCCATGTTGAGTTCCTTCGCGTGCTCCTTAAAATTCAGCCCTGCCGCCACAATCTTTGTCGGCGCCGCAGGCGCGAGGATTTTCACCGATTCCGGCTCCACAACCCTGTTGGTTATCGAGTACCGCGTAAAAACATCGCCTTCTATCTGAAGGTACTTTCCCTCGTTGTTGACCAGCCCCCACTCTGCCTCATTGTCCCCGTTTTTGTATCTGACGAATTTAGCCATCATCCACCGCCGTGAAAAGTTTTAGATACCGAGGACATCTTTCATCGAATACAACCCGGGCTTTTTATCCTTTATGAACGCCGCGGCCTTGAGCGCTCCGGCGGCAAATGTATCCCTTGAAAACGACGTGTGTTTAACCTCAAGCTTGTCGGCCATGGAAGCAAGTATGACAGTGTGCTCGCCTATGACGCCTCCGCCGCGCACGGCCAGGACTCCGAGCTGGTTCCGGGGCCTTTCGTTTTCCCTTCCTTCCCTGCCAAAGACAACGTTTGAGGCGTAATCAAGCCCTTTTTCCCCAAGTATAACCTGCGCTGTCGTGACAGCAGTGCCCGAGGGCGCGTCTTTTTTCATCCTGTGGTGCGACTCGACAATATCAATATCGTAATCAGCCTTCATTGCCGACACCGCGTCCCTTATTATCTTCCACATCACATTAACGCCCACGCTGTAGTTTGAGGCGTAAACAACAGGAATTCTCGATGCCGCGTTTTTTATCTCGTACATTTCATTGTCATCGAGCCCGGTTGTGCCTATTACAGCCGCTTTTCCCGTGCCCGCGAGTATTTTAATGTTCTCAACTGTCGCCGAAGGCGTCGTAAAATCAATGAGCACGTCAATGCCGTCCGAGCCCTTTTTCAGGTCATCGGTCACAATACAGCCGCATATGTTTTTCCCGGCAAACCCGCTTCCTTTTGCCTCAAGCGCCAGCGCGAGTTTCATTTCCTTTTCCTGCTCAACGAGCGCCGCGATTGCCTGCCCCATCCTGCCGAACGCGCCCGCTATTCCTATTTTTATCATCTATTTTCTCCTTAAATATCTTTAATCAGCCCGGCTGAACCGCGCTACAGGCCGTATTCCTTCATTGCCTTTTTCAGTTTCTCAAGATTTTCGCCCTCAAGCCGCGTCATGGGCAGCCTTATTTCGGGCGATATCATCCCCAGCTCAGCCATTGCCGCCTTCAAAGGTATCGGGTTTGTCTCGATAAACAGCGTTTTTACGAGCGGGAATATCCTGTTGTTAAGCTCCCTCGCCTTTGCCATGTCGCCCGCGTTAAAAGCGTCAATCATTGCCTTGATGTCCTTTGGGATAATGTTTCCCGCAACAGAGACCACGCCTTTGCCTCCAACCGCAAGAAGCGGCAGTGTAAGCGCGTCGTCGCCTGACAGCACGTCAAAATCCGGGCCGCAAACCCTCACAACATCCGTCATCTGCGAGAGGTCCCCGCTCGCTTCCTTAACACCTTTGATATTCGGTATCTTTGAAAGCTTTGCCATTGTCTCGGTTGACACATTTACAGCGGTCCTGCCCTGTATGTTATAGACTATTACCGGGATTTTTACGGATTCGGCCACTGCCTTAAAATGCTCGTAAAGCCCGCGCTGTGTCGGCTTGTTGTAGTAAGGGTTGACCACAAGCGCGGCATCAGCGCCGGCCGCTTCCGCGGCCCTTGTGTATTCAACAGCCTCAGCCGTTGAGTTTGAGCCCGTGCCTGCCATAACCTTCATCCTCTTATTCACAAGCTTTACTGTAAGCTCTATGAACCGCTCGTGCTCTTCCGGCGTTAAAGTGGGCGATTCGCCCGTTGTGCCCGCGGGCACTATGCCGTCTGTGCCGGCTGCTGCCTGCATCTCTATAAGCTTGGCGTATGCATCCTCATCAATCCTGCCGTTCTTAAACGGCGTTACTATCGCGACATACAGTCCCTGAAACATTTTTCGCCTCCTCGTAAAACCCTGACGGGCTGTTATTTAATCCTTTTAATCATCCTGCCCTCAAAGACCTCTTCAACAGGGCCCTCAAGATAAACATCGCTGAACCTGCTGCCGCTGCGCCTGAAACTCACCTTCAGCTTTCCGCCCGGCGCTTTTAAAACCACAGGCGAAGCCGTGCCTTTTACAGCCGCCGCCATGACAGCCGCTGCTGTTGCGCCTGTGCCGCAGGCGAGCGTCTCGTCCTCAACGCCGCGCTCATATGAGCGTATGGCAAAACTACTTTTGCCCGCGGCCTCAACAAACATGGCGTTTGTGCCTTTGGGCGCGAACTTCGGGTGAAACCTGATTGCCCTGCCGTAACGCCTCACATCAAACCTTTCAAGGCCGTTTACCATTGTAACAAAATGCGGCACGCCCGTGTTGACAAAACCGCCTTTAAAGACCCTGCCGCCGGCCTTTACCGTAATCCCGGGCTTTAACCCTGACGGATCAGCCATCTTCACCTTTACTGTTCCGGGCCCTGTCAGTTCTGCCTCGTGCGGCCCGTCTTTGGCAAGAAAGGATATCTTTTTGCCGGATATCCCGGTTTTCCTGCTGAACAGGGCAACGCACCTTGCCGCGTTTCCGCACATCTCAGCCTCTGAGCCGTCGCTGTTATAATACCTCATGTAAAAATCATATCCCTTCGCGGGTTCAAGAAGCAGGAGGCCGTCCGCGCCGATGCCGAATTTATAAGCGCAGATGTCCGCAACCTCTTTGGCGGAGAACTTTAACCTGCCGCGCATGTTGTCAATAACCGCGAAATCATTGCCCGCGCCGTTCATCTTTACAAACCTTATGCCGCTCATTTCGGGTTCACCTTTATCTCTTTCGCCACAATATCCCTGTATGTCTCCCTCGCCCTTATGAGCCTGTGCGCGCTTCCCGAGACAAGAACCTCGGCCGCGCGCGGCCGTGAATTGTAATTTGAAGACATTGCCATGCCGTAGGCGCCGGCTGTGCGCACTGCTATCAACCCGCCTTCCTTTAAAACAGGCAGGCGCCTGTCCTTGCCCAGAAAATCCCCGCTCTCGCAAATCGGGCCCACTATGTCATATACCCTGTCCTTTCCCTTCTGCGGGGCAACGGGTATTATCCTGTGATACGCGCTGTAAAGGCTGGGCCTTAAAAGGTCGTTCATGGCCGCGTCAACTATGAGAAAATCCTTGTTTATTCCCTTCTTCACATATATAACCGAAGAGACCAGTATGCCCGCGTTTCCTATGATGAACCTGCCCGGCTCCATTATGAGCTTTACATCCAGCCCCTCAATGTGCGGCCTCACTGCCGAGGCAAACATATCGGCTGTGGCCGGTTTTTCCTCGTCATATATCACGCCCATGCCGCCGCCAAGGTTGAAATACTCAACAGCGTGCCCCTCTCTTCTCAACTGCGCGATAAACTTTTTAAGCTTTGCTATGGCGTCAATATAGGGCTGCACAGTGGTAATCTGCGAGCCTATGTGCATGTCAATGCCCTTAATCGCTATGTGCCTGTATTTTTTCGCGGCATTAAAGAGGCTGTGAGCGAGCACTATGTCAATGCCGAACTTGTTCTCCTTTTTCGCCGTGGTTATGTACCGGTGCGTGCGCGCGTCAACGTCAGGGTTTATCCTGAGCGCGACAGAGGCTGTTTTGCGCGCCTTTTTGGCGGCCGCGTTTATTGCCTTAAGCTCGCCCGCGCTCTCCGCGTTAAACATGAGTATCCCCGCCTTAAGCGCGTACTCAATCTCTTCTTTTGTCTTTCCCACGCCCGCGTAAACGATTTTTTTCGGGTCAGCGCCGGTTAAAAGCACACGGTAAAGCTCGCCGCCGGACACGATGTCAAACCCCGCGCCCTCATCCTTCATCACTTTCAGTATGGAAACATTGGAGTTTGCCTTCACAGAATAGCATATGAGCGGGTCAATCCCGGCAAAAGCCGCCTTTATCTTCCTGAAATGCTCGATTATGGTGCGCCTGCTGTAGACAAAAAGAGGCGTGCCGTATCTTTTCGCCAGCAGGGCCGTATCCACATCCTCAGCGTATAATGAACCC